>JBOFIR010000156.1:0-14274 GCA_051650265.1 Cellulosilyticaceae bacterium | reverse complement strand
AAGTCCCCACATCTTCTCTGTGAGGTAGTAGCCATATGGCTTATCCTCAAAAGTCTCTTTGTAACTTGGATGTTCTTTGATTGTCTTTGGATCATACATCGAATAGTAAGGCTCTGGTACAATACTTGGTGAATGTGGTCCCCAGAAGTTGGCCCAGATGAAAAATGGCTTGTCCTCTTCCTGTGCTTGATCGATTTTTGCAAGGGTTTCTTGCGCCACAAAGTATTCGATCGTACTCTCTACTGGTCCTTCATGCTTGGCATACATTTCCTGAATCTGAAGTGCCGGATTGTTCCCTAAGAAGCCATGAGAGATATCAATATTTTCATAGCCCTGCTCCTTGAGATATTCTTCATAGTAGTTTGGCTTATTGTCTGGTGGCTGATTGAACTTCATGCTCTGGAAGACGCCACTTCCTGGGAAAGCATACCCCATGAAAGGTTTGCCATCAAAGCCACACATCTGTGGTGTACGCACCGGTGATACATGCCATTTTCCAGCATAGCCACAGTAGTAGCCCGCTTCTCGCATACACTCCCCTAGTAATGGTGTTCCTTCCTTGATATCTGTGAAGTTATCAATTACACCGTGATTGTGCGGATAAAGCCCAGTCATCACACTGGCACGTGCTGGTGCACAGATGGCTGATGATGTAAATGCATTGGTAAACTTCATCCCTTCTGCTGCAAGCTGATCAATATGTGGTGTACGACAAATGGCGTTGCGCCCATAGGCACTCACAGTGTCATAACGCTGTTGGTCGGATAAGATGAGAATGACATTTTTTCTTTTCCCCTTCATACTTCTCTCCTTAGATCTCTCTATGTATTTTTGTAATGATTCTCTTCACTTATCATAACATTTTTTAGTAAATTTTAAAATGTTTTAAAATAATATGCCTATTACTTTAACTTTTAAGTCAAAAACAGCACCTATTCTCAAATAGATGCTGCAGTTGTTGATTGCATATTCTTGAAGAAGCAGTGTTATCAGGCTATTTTGCCTGAATGGCATAAAAATACTTATCACAACTTCCCACATACAATACGCCTTTATGCATTTTAGGTGTACTAAAGATAGGATCATCCACCTTGAACGTCCATACAGGTTCATCTAGCTGCTTCATATCATATGCCAGTATATGGCCATCTTTATAGTTATACGCCTGCCCATCTGGAATATAGAGCATGCCATCTTGCAAGAGTGGCTTAGCGAAAATATTGCGTTTACTTGGAATCTCTTTCATCACTTCACCTGTCTCACAATCTAGCCCTAGTAGCAGATAGTTATCTGAACCTGGCACATACAAAATCCCTTGATCCACAAATAGATCTGCTGTAAACCAAGATCCCTTCGGCTCATTATAAACCCATATTTCCTCCCCATTTGCCAACTGAGCCGCGACTACCTTCATATCCCTTCCTGCAAAATAAACCTTGCCATCATCAATCAAGGCTGCATGAATAGGGGTAGTTCCAATCGTCTTTTTGAGCTGTGTTTTCTGAGTATCCAAATCCACTACATAACCATTGCCTGCTATATCTCCATACGCGAGCAAACTGCCGTTTATTTGCGGGTTACAAATCACCTTATCACTGTCTTCCCCACGATACTGCCATACTTTAGTCCCATCTTTCTTGTCTAGACCATAGAGATCACCTGCTTGACTTGTGAAGATCACAAGATCTTTATAAAGTAGTGGCGATGGGGTGTGAAAATCCCAACTATCGATCTCATCCGCCCCGCCCAGCTTCTCTTCATAGCGCCACACCTCTTTACCCGTCTTGACATCCAGTGCATAGCATGCTGTATAAGTCGTCACATATACTAGCCCCTTATCGACCAAAATCTCTGATCTCACAGGTTCATTGCAAGCAAATCGCCACTGCTCCTCCTGTGTTTTGAGATTGATTGAATAAACATTCCGGTCATCGCTCCCAAAGATCACATTCTCTTTGTAGAACCCGGGAGAACTGAGCACTTCTCCCCCAGTTTCAAAGCGCCACACGACACTTCCAGGTGGTACTATTTCTCGCGACTGACATCCACCTATCATCAATAGGATCATACTGACTATTAGCCCCATTCCTTTAAACAAAACCCGCTTTACCATCTCACCATTCCCCTCTTGTTTAATAACTACAGTATGATTTTAATTTAGACTGAATTTTCATTCAACACTTCACTACTATTCCCACAAAATTGTCATGCATTTGTTAATTTCGTTATATTTCCTAGCGATCCTATGCTTTCTTCTAACTTTTCCTTAATGCTATTTTTAGAAATAAAAAGAGAGCCATACCCATTCTCTTCTAGACGGGCATAACTCTATTCTCATTTACTTATATAACGATCTATAGCACACGCTTTGCTCCGATAAAAGGTTTACCTGCTCCTGTGAATGCTGAGCTAATCTTGATACCAGTTGCTTCATCGTTGGCATGAATCACCTGGCCATTACCTATGTAGATTGCTACATGAGAGACAACCCCCTTGTAGCCATAGAATAATAAATCACCTTTTTGTAGATTGTCTGAGCTGATGCTATAGCCATCACCTGAGTACTGTGATCTTGAGGAGCGTGATACACTCACATCATGGCGCTTCATGATTTGTTGTACAAATCCTGAACAGTCTACGCCATTGGTGAGACTATTGCCACCGTACACATATGGATTGCCAAGGAACTGCTTGGCATCTGCCACAAGGCGGTCTCCTTTATTGCCCGTTGAAGCAGGCTTTGAAGCGACGCTTTGTTCTTTCTTAGAAGCATCTGCTGTCTTAACTGTTGGGTTGGCTGGATCGATGCGCTTGACCGCTGCAAGCTTCTTCTCTGGAAGTAGTCCCAAGAACTCAGATGCTACAAAGTCTTTGTGCACAAAGCCTTCCATGCCTTCTTGGCTAATATTGTACCAATCGCCCACGCGGTAATGTACGGCAATCTCCTCACCACTTCCAAACTTCCCAAGCACTTTGGAATCTGTCGTGGATGGATAATCTCTCATATTGAGTGCCCCTACAGTTACAGTAGCTACCGCACGCTCAACATCTAAGAACTCACCTTTTACATAGCCTGTCTGGCCATCACCTGACTCAATCTGAACCCATCCCCCTTGAGCACTTGCCAGAATCTCTACACCTTGACGCTGATCAAGTTGCATCACAATTGCTGTATTGGTAGATGTGTCTTTTCTCACATTGAGTGTACTCACATTAACACGCCCATATGCCTGTGCATAGACGCCCGTTGGGATCAGTAGCACTGCTAACCCCATCATTGCCCCAGTTAATCCTTTGGAAATTCGCATTCCCTAGTCCTCCTTGTATCTATTCTCTATTTATAATTTTCTTTGACAATTGAACCAATGCTCTGAAGATCTTTCTGCATTTTTTTGCACGTCTCAAATTATTAATTAATTGTTACAAATTTATTATAAACAAAACATATACTTCTGTCAATAAGTCACGCCTAGTGCCTGATTTTGTCGTTTGATAAAATGAGCAAGTTCATAGACACTACTCGGATTCGTCTCATAGACACAAAACTGAGGTTTGATCACATCCAGAATCATCTGCGCCTCTGGTGTATCAAATGGGAGATGGGGGTCAAGTTTTTGTATGTGTTGTCTTAAAACGTTTTGTTTCATCTTAGTATTTGGCGCTTTTTGGAACTTTTCTAAGGTGTAGGCATGATTTTGTCTCATATAGTTTTTTGGGAGTGTCTTGTTCAGATGCACACCCTTGATCCATTTTGCCGTATCCCCTAAATCATCAATAATTTTCTTAATATATGTGTAACATTCTCTTTCTCTTCCTAATCCTGGGTTGGTAAGGATCAGATGTGAAGTATCTACAAGATACCCCTTATTGGCATAATCCACTCTCTCAATAAATGCCTTCGCAAGATCTGGCTTCGTATAGGTAAGCCCTGGCCACCATAAATTTTCAAAGAGGAGTGCTGGTCCATCACCTTGGAATACCTCATTCACAAGCTCAAGGGTCGCGTCCATCACCTCTTCATCTGTGTAGTCAAATGTCCACGTAAAGGAATCTTCCATACGAATATGGCATACATGAAACACCATATACTTTGCCCCGATCGCCTTGGCTTTCTCAAACTGGCTCTTGTAAGCTTCTACTAAGACTTCACGGTCAAATCCACCATAATAGTCCTGTACAGCTTCTCGGCTCCCAAGGAGCGCTTCTGTTTGTGCCAGGTCACCTTTCCAAAATTCGAGCCACATCGGATAGAATTTGAGGTGAACGCCCTCTACGATTCCTTGCGGAATGCGTGTGATATCATAATCATCTGTGAGTCCTAGTTCAATCCCATCCAAGTGGTGTTTGTCTACGAACGTCTGGATCCTTTCCCAATCATCTTGGAACCACTCCAGATACTTGTTCGTTGTAGATAAGTGGAATAACTTTTTCATACTGTCCTTCTTTCTCGTAATGTTACACTATTTTTTGAGTTCATAAATTGACTCTGGATTCGCTGCCTTAATCACTGTCTTAAGATCTGCAATCTGTACTTCGGTCATATTGTGTTTTGGAATAATCTGTGCCTGCACTAGGTCTACAAAGAATCTGAAATCATGCTTTGTCTCTACAATCTTGATATACGTTTCCCATGGTACCGTATCTTCAAGATCACCCACTTTGAGGCTAATGCCCTCTTTTGCAAAACAATAATCTGATGTCCCTGAGAAAATAGGCGATTGCATCTGCGTTGCTGTAATCGTCCATACTTTCCACGGTTTGACTACCAAAAGGAGCACTGGTAACATGATCCACAGGAAGTTGGTTGCAATGAATAAATCTAGAGTCACTGTGCGGTTGGCTAACTTGTAGAAGAAGTATACAAGAAGTGCCACGCCGACCCCTGTCATCACCTTGCTAAAAACGGAACGATAGGCCACAAACATGTTGTATCTCAGTACATCTTTGAGCCTGAGCTTGACTTGTACAGCCACTGATTTTACTGCGTTGTCATTCATTTTTTCACCTCGTGTTTTTGCACTAAAATAATTAAAAAATTTTTATAATATTTCTACCGCTTCCCCCATTGACAGAGAGCTTGGCTAGATGTATTATAGCATTAATTCAATACAATTTCTATGCTCGAACGTGACTAATCATAAAGCAGCACGGTCCTTCATACACTTAAAGTATATCGTTTTTTCCATCATCTATTTCAAAGGAGGCAATATCATGCCAGATAAAGGAAAATCAAAAGGGACTACATCTAAACCAGCTGCAAAGCCTGCTAAAGGCACACCAGCTAAATCAGACAATAAAAAATCTGCACCTGCTAAATCTACCAAAAAAAAATAAGTCATAATAGAAATGAATAAGCCGTATCCTATGTGATCTCATCAATAGGGTACGGCTTATATTTTTGTCCTATGCCATCACTTGACTTTGAAGTGCGAGCTGATAGAGGTTATAATAAATCCCTTTTTGCGAGAGGAGCACTTGGTGATTGCCAGTCTCTCTAATACGTCCTTTGTGAAGCACAATAATATTGTCTGCATGTTGAATGGTAGAGAGGCGGTGCGCAACCATAAGTGTTGTACGCCCTTCCATCATCTTAGTCAGTGCATCTTGAATGAGGCTCTCTGTCTCTGTATCAATATTGGATGTGGCTTCATCGAGTATAAAGATCTTTGGATCAAAAGCAACAGCTCTTGCAAAGGAAATCAACTGTCTTTGGCCTGTCGAAAGTGTTGCCCCACGCTCAACAACTTCCTCATCATAGCTATTTGGCATCTCTTCAATAAAGGCATGTGCATTGACCATATGTGCAGCCTCTTCGATTTGCTCATCTGTGATGCGCGCTTCACCCAGTCTGATATTCTTCTTGATATCTCCTGTAAACATAAAGACATCTTGAAGCACCTGCCCCACTTGTTTGCGAAGCTCCTGAAGCTGATACTCACGAATATCTACGCCATCAATCAAAATCTGTCCTTTTTGGATATCGTAGTAACGGCAAATCAGGTTGAGGATAGATGTCTTTCCTGCTCCTGTCGCCCCAACGAAGGCCACTTTTTGACCTTTTTCAATTTTGAAAGACACATCGCGTAAGATCCAGTTCTCTTCTTGATAAGCGAACCAAACATTCTTAAACTCGATTTCTCCTGCAAAAGTATTTTCATCTACTACACGAGTACCTGTGATGATCTCATTTTCTTCATCCAGTACACTAAAGATCTTCTCTGCAGAAGCGAGTGCTGACTGAAGCACATTGAAGCTCTCTGCAAGCTGCTCTATCGGGCCAAAGAAGTCTTTGGTATAAGATACCATAATAATTAGGGCACCAATAGTCATCGTACCCTCAAGTACACTAACCCCACCAATCCAAAGTACAATAGCTGTTCCAATACAAGAGAGCAAGAAGATAAATGGTCTAAAGATTGCAAAGGCAGTCATCTCTTTCATCCCAGCTTTGTAAAGATTATTATTGATCTTATCAAGTTGCACTGTTTTTTCCTGCCCGCGTCCAAATACCTGAATGATGCGCATGCCGGAAAGGTGCTCTGATAAGAAGGCATTGATCTCTGTGAGATAGTTACGTGTCTCACGATACGCTTTACGCGAAATATATTTGAAGATTGCTGTAGACCCTACTACAAATGGTATGAGAAGCACCACATAGAACGCTGTCTTTGCATGTGTCCTAAACATCATCACCATGATCCCGATTAGGAACAGCGCATGCTTAAGTAGATTAACAATCACGTTGGTATACATCTCATTGAGCGTCTCTGTATCATTGGTGACACGTGTCACTAGCTTCCCGATTGGGTTCTCATGGTAATATCTGAATGGCAGATTAAGCATCTTGTCATAGATCTCATGACGGATCGCTAAGATGATTTTCTGCCCAATCTTTTGAAGCATAATGGCTTGTACATAAACAAGCACAAAGCTCCCTACAAGGACTATGAAAAAGAGTACCGCTTGCACCGCAAGTGGTGCCAAGTCAAGCTGACGGAGTACCTTTAGATCATCACTTGTAAGCTTAGCGCCAATGTAAGTCGCCTCTACGCCGCGCACCTCGAGGTTATCATCTATTATTTTGATCTGTTGGCTATACTGCTCAGGTGCTATATTATGGATATACTCTGAGTCTGCAAACATCATATCTGCCACCCAGTAATAATCATTTTCATACTGTACTACTTGGTGTACATTCGCTACTTCTTCCCCTTTATCAAGGTGTCTAAGCGTCTGCCCTTCAAAGACGACAAAACGACTGTCACCTGAATCTGCATCTACAAAAGGTGTTTTGTAGCCTTCCATAAATAAATCCACAGCATTACCGATAATGACTGGTCTTGCTAAATCTAAAAATGTACTGGTCACCATCATTGCAAAGACGATTGCAAAAAGCCATTTATAAGGTTTAGCATAGGTCAGCAAACGTTTAATCAGTTTATTATCTTTCATCAGTTTCCCCTCCTATGCATTATTAATCTCTTCTTCTAATTTTTGTTGTCTAAACATCTCTGCGTAGATTCCGTCTGCCGCTAAGAGACTTTCATGATTACCACGCTCAACGATACGTCCATGATCAAGTACAACAATCTGATCCGCTTGTTGTACCGTTGAAATACGGTGTGCAATAATAATGTTCGTCTTATCCCCACGTGTCTCTTTGAGATTTCTTAGAATTGTCTCTTCTGTCTGGGTATCTACCGCAGAAAGTGAGTCATCTAGAATCAGTATTGGTGCTTCTAATATCATAGCACGTGCAATAGAAATCCTTTGTTTTTGTCCACCTGAAAGCATGGTACCACGCTCACCCACTACAGTCTCATACTGATCTGGGAAGTCTACGATATTTTGATGCACATGGGCGTCTTTGGCCGCTTGTTCAACCTGTCCCAGCTTAGCGCTTGTCTCACCAAAACGAATGTTATTGGCGATGGTGTCACTAAACAAGAAGTGATCTTGTGGCACGTAAGCAATCTGCTCACGCACAGATTCAAGCGATGCTTTCATAATATCTTGTCCATCTAGGAAGATACTTCCCTTTGGCACATTGTAGAGTCTGAGCAGAAGACTTACAAGTGTGGATTTACCACTACCTGTACGCCCAAGTACAGCAAGCGTCTGCCCTGCTTCAAGCTCCAGATTGATCCCATCTAAGCCAACTTGTCCATTATCTGGGTAGTTGAATGTCAGGTTCTGAAGGCGAATCGCACCATTACCTTTTTTCATCACTACTGGATGCTTCGGATCTTTGACTGTTGGCTCTTCTGCCAATACATCTTCAATACGCTTGATTGATGCAGTCCCCTGTGCAAAGACATTGATCCCCATAGCGATGGCTTGCATCGGCCAACTCAGCATCAAGATATATTGGTTGAACGCAACGAATTGCCCAATCGTGATCTGATTGATCATCGTTAGATACCCACCATACCCTATAGAGATCAGTAAGCTCATACCTACAAGAAAAATAGTAGCGGGTGCCATAATCGCAGAGATCTTGGCAAGGCTTAGATTCTTCTCATAGTTATCATTGCTGATCGTATCAAATTCCTTGATATCATAATACTCTTGCGCAAAGGCTTTGATTACCTTGATCCCCGAGAAGGATTCTTGTACCTTATCAGAAAGTACAGCAAATGCCTTTTGCTTATGTAAGAAGCGCGCTTTGACCTTCCCCCCTAAATACCAGCCCCCAAGACTGATAATTGGCATCGGTAAGATCGCCCAAAGTGTCAACTTCACATCCACGTGGGTGGCCATTCTAAGAATAACCATCAGTGTTAATACAATAGCATCAAATAAAATAATGAGCCCTGTTCCCATCATCATACGGATGGCATTGAGGTCATTGGTGGCATACGCCATCAGATTTCCCGTCTTATGTTGGTTAAAATACGTAAGATCTAAAGTCACCCATTTTTTAAATAAATTACTACGAATATCTGTTTCAATCTTTCTTGATGTCCCAACCAGATAATAGCGCCATCCGATTCTCCCAAGTACCAATCCTAGTGCTGTGAGCATCAAAAAGACGATTTGAATCATAATCCCCTCAGCTGTCATACTCCCATCCTTGATGCCGTCTGTTACATTTCCCGTGATCTCAGGAATGAACATCTGGATATAGTCAACGATGAACACTAAAATCATCCCAGCTAGGTATGCCCATTTGTGCTTGACAAAATAGTGTTTAATCAAATTCTTATCTGCCACTTTGCTCTCCTCCTTCAAAACTCGTAATAAAAGTGTAGCAATTCCAGTACTACTTTTTGGAATGGCTACACCCTCTATTTTTTACGTTAGTTTAATTTTACACCTTAAAGTTAACTCTATGTCAAGCATAAGTTTCTTTTTTTTACTTATTGATATGCACGCTATAGCTATCCCCTAATGGCACAATTCTAAAGTTTGCACGGCGTACAAGGTGCTCAAGACTTCTTACTTGGTTGATCATCTTGATGTTGTTGCTGCTTAACAATTTGTCAATCATTGGATAAATCGCTGCTTTTTGCTCACGTGAAAGACGTGAGTCCATGCAGTAACGGTTGATATATTTGAGTGTTGTCAGAATCTGCTCTGGTGTGATTACCGCTTGATCCATCAGTACCACTGTGTAGTTCTTGTCACGCATCCCTCTTGGATACGCATCTCTAAAGAATACGATAAATGGATCTTCCTCTACTTTTTTCTCTTCTTTTTTCTTGAAGTTACCGAGTTGGCTTTGAAGTTCTTTTTTGAGCTGAACAGCTGTATTAGCTTTTACTTTTGTTGTGAACTCATTGATCGCCTGCTCAATGTGCTCGTAGACTTCCCCTACTACCTCTGCATCTAATGTCTTGCTTTGTTGTTTGACCAATGTGATATAGTCTCTAATATTTTTTTTACAATCAAGAGGTTTCCCATAGAGGGTCTCATGAATAGTTTGTGCTTGTTGATTCATCTATTTTCGCTTCCTTGCTGTGATATTTTTTTGTTGTTCTTAGTTATTATAACACAAAGTGCCCATTAAAGAGGGCTGTCCTTAAAAAATGACGAAAAGATATGGACTTATGACTTCTACTTTTTGGTATTTTCCCAAATTGCACATTGCCAAGTGAAGACTATAATAGTCTTAGATGCAAGCAAGTAAAGTAAGTACTTACTCTCTTTTGCAGGAGGCGACCCAAAACGCTATGCCAAACACACTTCAAGAGCTCATGCACACCTATGGCTGTCCCATGGCTCACCAAAAGCTCTCACCCAAACAACTTGCTATTCTAGATGCTGCACTAGAACTTTTTTCGGCCAAAGGCTATACAGCCACCACCACACTAGAAATCGCACAAAAAGCACACACCACAGAGAAGACACTCTTCAAATACTTCCCAACTAAGCAGATCTTATTCAATCATATCTTCTATCCCTGCCTCATGAATATGCTCGAGCAACCCGCCCCCATCGCTACACTTCCAGATGACACCTTGTACCACATCCTCCATACACTTTTTACAGAGAAAATCGCCCTCAGCGATGAAAATCCCGAACTCTTCAAACTTCTTATCCACCAGATCTTTCGTGATGAAAAGTTCCGTCAGGTTTTCTACCAATACTGGACGACACTCTATACGCCCTACTTAGAAAAACATATCGATCCTGCACATTCCCAGAGTGTCTCACGCATCATCTTTAGCATGATGATCGGCTATACACTCAGCAAAAATCTCCTTGCCCCAAACCTCTCTTATGATGATGACAAGGAAATCAACCTCATGTTATCTATTCTTTTTGAAGGGATCAATCATTTCACTTAACCTTATCTTAAAAAACCAAAGGAGCGTTTGCGCATATGTCAACTGATACTCTATCAAAAAAAACACCCAAACTTAATCTACCCATGATCATGATCATTTATTTATTAGGAATCTTCATGGGTGCCCTTGATACAGGGATTGTCACACCTGCACGTACAGTCATTCAAAACACGCTCATGGTGCCTGAACAAAGCGCCATCTGGATGATTACCATCTACACCCTCGCTTATGCTTCTAGTATCCCCGTTTCGGGCAAACTCGCTGACAAACTTGGCCGCAAGACCATCTATCTCATCAGTATCTTTCTCTTTGGGCTTGGTTCCCTGCTCTGCGGACTCTCCTCTGTTGCAGGAAGCTTCCCAATGCTCCTTATGGCACGCGTGATTCAGGCTATCGGCGGCGGTGGGATCATCCCTGTTGCTACAGCAGAGTTTGGCACCACTTTTCCTCCTGAAAAAAGGGGGATGGCACTTGGCCTTATAGGGGGTGTCTTTGGGATTGCCAATATTTTTGGATCTTCTGCTGGAAGTGCAATCTTAGACATCTTTGGCACCAGCAACTGGCAGTTCATCTTTTATATTAATATTCCTATTTGTATCTTCATCATCATCTGCGGCTTCATCTTTCTACCCAATACAAAGGTCACAGATGTGAAGAAGATTGACAAACTAGGCGTCCTACTCATCGTACTTACCGTCAGTTCACTTCTCTATGGTCTGCGCAACATCGACTTTTTTAACTTTGTAGCTACAGTCACAAGCACCAAGGTCTATCCATTCCTCATTGCATTTGTGGTCCTCCTACCATTGTTCATCCTCGCCGAGCGCAGGGCTGAAGACCCCGTACTCAACATTGGCTACTTCACCAAACCACGGATTGTCATCACCCTCTTGGTTGCTTTCCTTTCAGGGATCGTCATGATGGGGATGGTCTTCGTTCCTCAATTCTGTGAGAACCTTCTCAAAGTCCCTACAGGTAAAGGTGGCTACTTCGTCATCATACTCGGTGTCTTTGCTGGTATTGCTGCACCACTCTCTGGCAATTTGGTCGATAAGATTGGGGCCAAATTCACTTTAGCTGCAGGCTTTCTCATTGCAGTGGTTGGCTCTTTGTTCCTCATCTTTGTAGCAACAACACATCCAACCTTTATGACTGCAAGCCTTGGCCTTGCACTCATTGGACTTGGTATGGGCTTTACGATGGGTGCACCGCTCAACTATATGATGCTAGATAATACAGAAGAAGCTGAAGCTACCTCTGCACTTTCTACACTCTCTTTAATTCGCTCCATCGGCACCACGATCGCACCAGCAATTATGGTTGGCTTCCTGGCTCATGCAGGCGGTACACTTCAAGATAATCTCTTACCACTATTTCCAAATACATTAAACGTACCACCACTTCCTTATGCACAGGAACTCACTGACCAATTCAAAACCCTTAAAGCCGACCCCAAAATGAGTGATAAGCTCAAAGATGTGAATTTCCCTGACCTTACAAGCTTTAATACAGTCAACATCAACATGACTGGTGGTGGCGGTACACTTCCTGCTGATCTTGTGGAGCTGATGCAGTCTGCCGATGTGACCAATATTACTGAGCGTTCCAAAACACTTGCTTCTCGTATGTTCGATGAGAAAATGCCTACCCAAGAGGCGACGATCCAAGATGGTATTCAAAAAGGCATTGACTCACTCGCTACGAACTTACCTACATTTGATACAACTTTAGCTCAGCTAGATCAAGGCATTAAAGGTGTCGATCAGGGAATTGCTGGTGTCAACCAAGGCATCACAGGCATTCAATCTTCTCTTGCAAAGATGCCCCCTATGGCTCAGCCTCCAGCCCTTACAGCGCAGCTCAAGACACTTACAACACAGCTCAAAACCCTTGAAGGTAAAAAATCAGGCTTAGAATCCGCTAAGACCCAGCTCCAAGCAGCTAAAACAGGGATGCAAGATACACTTACCAAGATGACCACGCTCAAAGATGCCATCCCAAGTACTTTTGAAAAAGCAAAAGCAAATTATCTCGTGAGCATTGACCAAATAGGTAGCCAAATTGAGAAGCTCTTCCAAGATACGCTCAATAAAGGGTTCAAACAAGTCTATACCACCACAGCAATCGCCTCTACCCTAGCATTTTTGATTTTATTACTCTATCCTGCAAAAAAACGTTCCTAAGTATGCTAAAGTCCCTGATTATTTTCTTTTGATCAGGGACTTTATTCATATGTCGCATCTTCTACTCATAGCATCTTTGTTAGCATCACAACGGGATAGATCTGGTCTATCGCATCTTGATAGCCCTGCTTAATGCGCAGTTTCTTTGCTTCATAGTCTAGGTTAAGTGTACCTGTTAATATATTGCCAATGAGATGCCTTGGTACGATCTCGAGAAAGAGTACGCCAGGATACAGACTGCGATCAATATGCGCGCCTGTGCTGAGTTGCACAACAATGACCAGATCGCAACCTGCATCGACCACAGGCTGAACAGGGGTATTATCCACTACCCCTCCATCCACGTATTGCTTTCCAAGTATCTGCGCACAGTCATAGATGTGTGGTAGAGATGCTGAGGCAATGACCATCTCCTTGCCCATCTGCGGATCATATTGATCAATCTGAAAGTACATCGCTTCTAGGCCAGGGAGTTCTGTACATGTAGCAAAACAGGTCTTACCACCATCTTTAATCCCTTGAATATCCACGTACTTATCAATAATCTCTATGGCACCTGTTTTGGAGACTGCACCCTCTGCCATCTTCTGTGCCACGTAGTTTTTGTTGATCTGAATCATCTTGCCCCCTATAGCAATCCCAATCCCTCTTTTGATGAGCTGTAATTTACTAAGTGGGATGAGCTTATCAATAGTCACTTCTTCCCACATACCAATAGCTGCGCTCAAATCACCCTGAGCAAATAAGGCTGCATTAATTGCACCAATTGATGTCCCTGCAAAAACCTCTATACGCTCTGCTATGCCTAACTCTTGAAGTGCCATAAATACCCCAAGTTCATAAGCCCCCTTACCACCGCCACCTGATAATACTAATCCTATCTTCATTCAACTCTCCCCTTATGCCATGATCTTCGTTTATTACTAAGTATCTACCACAAACTCTATTTGCATACCTGTTTAAAGACCCCAATCTTTGGGCCACAAAAAAATAGCTTTCTATAAATATACTTTATAGAAAGCTATGCTTGCTAAGCAACAATTAGAAGTAGTGCCAGCTTGAACAGCCAGTTGGCTGCAACCCCTGCACAAATGCCTCCGATGGTATGGGCCATAATCGCCTTTCCTGTGAGCGCTCTGCACTTCAGATTATCCATCATGGCTGTATGCGTACTGAGGTAGCCACTCCAGCACATACACATGGCTGTAAAGACCGCCACATCTCCTACATTGGCAAGTCCTTCTGCAATGAGGTTCGGAACAAGTCCAATGGCTGCACCCGCTGCTCCGAGTGAGGTAATT
>JBOFIR010000155.1:0-8571 GCA_051650265.1 Cellulosilyticaceae bacterium | reverse complement strand
ACCAAGGGGAGACTGACAGAGATTGTAGCGACCATTCAAGACCAACAAAATAAAATTATTAGAAGTGATGCAATGGTGCCACTTATAGTGCAGGGGGTAGCTGGAAGTGGGAAGACCACCATCGCGCTCCATCGTATGGCGTATATGATCTACAATCAGAAGCGTCGGGATGCCCAGTATATGGTTGTAGCACCCAATAAGCTCTTCCTTAACTATATAGAGGCGATCCTCCCAGACTTAGGGGTGGATGATGTGTATCAGACGACTTTCGAAGAATGGGCAGTGGCCCAGCTTGGCAAGAAAATCAAGCTCAGCGTGGGGGAAAATAAGCTCAATCAGCTCCTTACAGCATCAGAGCAGACGACTCATGTGATGGCACTAGCAGCCAAACTCAGAGGGTCTATTGTATTCAAGAAACTCATAGATCTGAGGGTCATGCAACTTGAAAGAGGACTATTACCTGAAGAGGGGCTAGTATTTGAGGGCGTCTGTGTATGTACACGAAGGGAACTTGGAGAACTTTTCTTCAAGAGTCACCTGCACCTGCCACTACAAGGTAGGATCAAGCAGCTTGGGGAGACACTTAAGAAACGTCTACGCAACCGTAGTGGGGATATTGAAGTAGGGCTGATGATGCAGTATCAGCGTAGGATTATTGCCCTCAAAGAAGAGACGGAGAACATAGATGCTGTGCGCCAAGAGATCATCGCTATTTATGATGAGCGTGACGCGCAGATCAAGACGATCAAAAAGCGTATTCCTGCCTTTGTCAAAGACTATCTCAGCACACTCAAGCTACCGAGTGCGCAGCAATTCTATGGAGAAATCTTTGAAGAAACGCAGTGGCTCCAGAATACTTTGCAAAAACAAATGTCTGAGGAGGAGGTGGTAGCCATCTGTAGCCTACTCAAGATGCATCTTGATAAGGGTATGGTGGAAAGTGAAGATCTCGGTCCACTTCTTTATTGTCAGATGAAACTCTATGGTTTGGATACGGCGCAAAAGTTTGCTCATATTGTGGTGGATGAGGCGCAGGATCTTGATGAGATGAAGCTCACTGCGCTTAGACAAGTGAGTATAGGCGATGCCTTTACGCTAGTAGGGGACCTCTCTCAAGGCATCTATGATTATAAAGGCATTACAGATTGGGAGCGCATGATGTCACGTACCTTTGAAGGTAAGGCCTATCACTATTATGAGATGACTACAAGTTATCGCTCGACTATTGAGATTATTGCCCTTGCCAATCATGTGATTGCATCCTGTCAGGACTTTAAGCCTATCTTGGCAGAAGCTGTACTTAGACATGGGGATCAGCCACAACTTGTGATTTGCGAAGAAGAGGAGCAACGTATCACACATATGCGCCATAGTCTGGGGGAACTCCGTGAAAAGGGGCATCATAGTATTGGTATCTTGGTGGAGACCAAGGAACAAGCAGCAGCATTATATCAAGCAGTGGCGGGATATGATGAGACCATCCAGTGGATCCAAAGTGAAGAAGACCCGTATGAAGGTGGGCTTGTCATCATGACAGGGGAACTTTCTAAGGGGCTCGAGTTTGATGCGGTGATCATTTATGATGTGACCCGCAAGGGGAGAGTACTAACGTCACTTGATATGAAGCTTCTCTATGTGATGACTACACGTGCGCTGCATGAACTTCATCTCTATAGCATCGGTTCAGCTTATGATTTCTTGGAAGCGGAACAAATTGTCACAACGGTACGTCTAAACGAATAACAGAGCGAATAATGGAGGTTAGCGATGAAGGGTTTGAAAAAAATGGGGATGCTCTTTCTAGCAGGAAGTCTATGTGTGACACCTGTTTTTGCAAAAGAGCTATCAAAACAATCATTAAAAGCAAGTTTAGGAGATATGAGAATTTATCCAGAGATTTTTAGCGGAAAGTACTTTGTAAATGGGGAATTTGTGGGGTACGATGCACCTGTTCAAAAAGTAGTAAAAAAAGATAATAAAGTATGGCTACCTGTGAGGATGTCTCTCGGTGAGCACTGGGACATGGCTTACAATGGTAATCAGTCGCCAGAGGTGACATTACTTAATCAAAAGGAAAGTATCAAAATCAAAACGCAGCTTGGCGATAAAAAAGCAACTAAGAATGGTCAGCCTATTACTTTGGTAGATCCTATCGAGAAGATGAGTGGGAGTCTGATGATCTCAGAAGCCACTTATGAGCAGCTGATGGGTAGCGCAGTAACTGTCCAAGATGGGCTCGTGCTCTTTGCACCTTATGAAGTGGAATTGGTAGGAAAAGAGGCAGAGACAATATTGGCTGCTTGTAAGCAAAAAGTAACGGACACACGTAAACAACAAGAAAAATATACCCAGCTCATTACCAAATACAATGACAATGTCTACTATAGCCAGTATGTACAAGATGAGAAAACCTATGAAGGGACTGACGTGCTTTGGGTACAAAGAGGATCTGCTCAGCCAGAGCAGGTGAAACTCCTAGGCAAGGCTACGATCTTTCCAAAGCCGGTAGGAGATGCTATCTACTATACAAGCACGATCAAGGAAGAGACACTGCTCTATAGCTATAGCCTGGTGGATGGCAAGTCTACCAAGTTAGCTAATATGTCCCAAGATGTGCATTGGAACGAAGCAGATGATAGTATACAGGACATTAGGTGGATCGATGGGAAATGTTATATTCGTCTCCACTACTTTGACTGGACGATGGGCGGAGAAGAGATGGCTTTACTTGAAAATGGCAAACTCCGTGATATAGGAAGTGCCAAAGCATTTTTGAAGTGGGATGTAGTTGGTGATAACCTTTACTACATCGATAGCCTTTCAGCGCATGGACCTGATGCCAATAATCTGTTTAGAAAGAACCTAACTACAGGGGAGGTCACACAGCTTGGTGATGAAAAGACCATGTTTTATGAAGGCAATAGTAATCCTAATGATCTAGATAACTGGTATGGTGAGCAAGCTTTTGAGATTCACGATGGCAAACTCTTTGCTATGGGATTTGATCTCGCAGATGAATACCGCAAGAAGCACTATGTGTATAGTGTAGATCTGGCAACAGGTGAGCAAAAGCGTGTCACTGTGCTTGCAGATCAGTTTCGCATCATTGATCAAACCCTTTATTATATCGATGGTAGCGCAGGGTATTTGGTCAGATGCGATCTTGACGGTGGGAATAAGAAAACTCTGATTCAGCAAAAGATCAAAGAATGGGTTTACCAAGACGGAAGTTTTTACTATACGTATGCAGACCAGACGGGTAAGGTTTATCCGGGTGTTTACAAGTATCATATTGCCAGTGGCAACAGGGTAAAGGTGAGTGACCATAAAGTTTGTACCCTCGCTCAAAATACATCAGGTATTTATTATATCACTCATGGCTATGATGAAGGGATCTACAAGATGACAGCTAAAGGTAATATCTGCTTGGTACGTGATACTCCAAAATACATTAAAGATACAGGTAAAGTGCTGCTTTATACACTGGCGTTTGAGCCAGGGGTATTTGTAGCCAAATAAATACAGAAGAAGCTGTCGCATCTGCGACAGCTTTTTTGTGTTACCCTATGGACTTATATGCACACTTAGATAATTTTTTGTTGAGAGGTAGGATAGGGTGAATTATTAATAAGTATAAAAATAACTAAATAAAAGTGAAAAAATTTAAATAAATACAATAAAATTCATATAAAAATTGTTTGAATATTTTATAATGTAGGTAATCACTAAATTATAGAATGAGGGGATCACTAATCAATGAAAGTATCAATAGCTGTATCTCAAGATACGTATAGGACAGACACGCTGCAATATGCAGTGGATGAGCTATCTTACTTTTTAAATCAAACTCAGGTTCATATGGATGAAGGAATAAGGCTTACAATAGATACAAAAATCCAGGCCTATTCATGTACAATCTCTCAAGATGAACAGGGGGTTAGTATTGCAGCATCTTGTGATGCGGATGTTTTATGGGGTGTGTATCGTTTACTAGGGGAAGTAGGATTTTATTTTGATGCGCATGGCGTACAAGTGATCCCAGGTCATATTGACACTGAGAAGATCAGGGCATGTTTTAGAACGTATACACCACATGTTCTAAAAAGAGGGATTAGGCAGCATATTAATTTCCCTATGGACATCTCGTCCTATCCATTAGAAGAGGCGCTAGATTATATCAGAAATCTTGCGAGATGTGGATTCAACCATATTACCTTTCACAGTTACCCAGAGCAGTGGTATACCTATGCCTACAAGGAAAAAACAACCTATGCAGGGAAGTTTTTTTATGGTGAAAAGCATCCTGTGCCACAGTGCTCAGTGATCACCCCTTATATCCGTAACAAAGAAATGTACATGATTCCTGAACTAGAAGCTATCAAAGACATGGAAATAGAGCTGGCACAAAAAGCCATCAATTGGCTACAAAAGGTGATGGCACAAGCGAAGCAGTGTGGCATGAGCATCCAGTTTTCATGTGAGCCAAGAGGTGCATGTGAAGAAGAGACTTTTGCGATGTTGCAACAAATCTATGAAAGTTATCCTTTGATTGACACACTCGAGCTGATTACAGAAGAATGCGGTGGATATAAAGGTGTAGCTTATACCGCGGGGGAAGTAGAGGAGACAATTAATAGACTCTTTGGAGAAAGCGCGTTAAAACGATGTAAGCCTTATATTCAAGATCATCTGAGTCAATTACCAGGTCCATTAGATGAACTAGCACGTCATCTACAAGTGATTGCACTTGGCAAGGAGGCAGGCTTCCCTGTGGAGATGAGTCTTGGGCTCTATATCACAGAACTCAAATCACTCGTTATTTGCTTGGAAATTCTAAAAGCTTGTGCACCAGAGGATGTGGCGTTTGCATGCCTCAGTGCACATGGAGCTGGGGCAGTGGCGCAGAACCTAGAAGGGATGCCATTTACAGCAAGTGATCTTACACGCACAATGCCTTATAGCTGGGTAGAATTTGATGGCAGCATGTATGAGCAGCAATCTGCTATAGAGGGACTCACTCAGTGTATGGAAGTGCTTCAAGAGAAAATGGGTGAGGGGCAAGCTATTCCAGCGCTAGTAGTCAATCATTGGCGAACAGCGGAAAACATTGTCACACTAAACTATTTTGCTTATGCATGCCAACAGGGTGTGGATCAGGAGGCTTTCTTCAAAGACTACTGTATGCGCTACGGGATAAAGGCGCCCAAAAAAGTACAGGATGCTTTTAGTAAACTAGAGCGTGCTTCTGAAACAGTACGGTATCATTTGGGAAACAGTGGTTTCTGCTATTTGGGCTGCTGGTTTAATAGTGGATTGGGGTTAATAGGCTGCTGGTCTTTTGACAATGTGAATAAGGCATTATATGACTATAACACAGCGCTTACACAGTTCAAGCAACTGGGAGATACGGGATGTAAAGATATAGCACTTATGATCAACCGAATAGAATGTAGCATTCTGCATTTAACAGCCTTAAAGACCCTTATTGAATTGCAAAAATATTGCAATCACAAAGCATCTGAAGAACTCAGCTCAGAGGAAAAACTTCAGATCAGGCAGATTTGTGATAATGCACAGATCTACATCGATGAATACATGAAACATCACTGTGAATGCATGCCTGACAGAGGGTGTGAAGGGACAATCATAAGTTATGAACATGTGCTAAATGGTGCAATTGCCTATATTCATCATCACTATTTAGGAAGCGATAGACAAAGCGTACACACGGGTAATGATGCACCACCACCACCGGCAATTTAATCTTAGGATAGAGACGATATAAGAAAATAGAAGAAAAGAGGGGCAAATAAGAGATGTATTCTATTCAAGCAGGGGATTTAACCGTTGTATTGGATTCACAAGGAAAGATTAGCAAACTTTTAAGTCAAGATGGGATCGATTATGCCAAAGGGGAGGGTGTTCCAGAGGCAGCCCTCATTAAGTTAGTTATGGCGTCCTCGGAAGGTGAGTTAGGGCAACCGAGCAAAAAAGATGGGATAGAGATCAGACCGATTGCACTAAAGAAAGAAGGCAATGTACTTCTTTTTGAATTTACTAATGGCATTGAAGTAGATGTGACAGCTACTGAAAAAGGAAGTTATGCCAAGCTAGAAGTGACGCGAATAGATAAAAAAGGTTTAGATGTGGAACTTCTCATGTGGGGGCCAATCACCACAGGGATCAAAGAGAATTTTGGAGAGACATTAGGTGTTGTCTATAACGATCAATTTGCAATAGGGATGAGGGGGCTTAGTGATAAGACGCAGCTTACCGTACCTTTTGAATATGCAGGGCATATAGTGAATGGACAGATGCGTCTAAATGTATCTTATCCGCAGGATCGCAGTCATTTTGAGGGGCGGGTCAGTGCGCTAGACTGTTGTGGGGCTTCACCTACATCGTGGGGAACAGTGATCCAAGCCTTTACATATGATTCTACGAAAGAAAGAATACGTTTGGTTCATTTTGTAGATGAGAAGCGTGTTTCAGCACTTGAAGGCGATGAGGCTGAGATTGAGGGGTCTGCTATAGCGATTTATGGCAAGATGTTTAAGGATCAAAGGCCTAAGGAAGCTGTACTAGAGACCATTGAGGCGTTGGAACTAGGTGAAGGCTTACCACATCCGCTATTAGACGGGGAGTGGCAAAAGAGGACACCTCAAGCGACTAGACCCTATTTGATATTAGGTGATTTGGATGAACAGACAGTTGTTCAGGCAAGTCAGTATGCCAACCAAGCAGCTATTGGGTATATTTACAAAGACTCGTTATTTACAAGTAATGGCAGCTACCAATTCAAGGGTGGAGATGAGCAGATGAAGGCTCTTGTGGAGCAGGCTGCGCAGTATGGGGTCAAAGTAGGGTCTCATTCCTTAAGTGGTTTTATTGATTATGGGGACAATTATACACGGAAAGCTAATAAAAGACAGTTTTCAGGAGAAGCGTTGGCAAAGCTTACACAAGAAGCTTGTGCGGGTGCAGCGGAAATCTATGTCACCAAGATGTGGCAAAACCTTGGGAAAACCAAACAACTAGGCGATGAACTGGTTGAAGTATGTCAGGAAGAAGCTTGTGAAACAGGCTACCTGATCACCTTGACACATCCACTAAGGCAAGACCATAAGGTAGGAGAGACAATCTGGGGGCTACACAACAATCAATACGGTGGGCTGGTTGCAGGGGTAGAGCAGACGCGTGAGATCGCAGAGCGCTTAGCGGCTGCGTGCAATCATACAGGTATGAGTCAGGTTTCTTTTGATGGGGTGGAAGTTGGTGAATATACAGGTTACAGCCACTATTCTGTTAATCAGATGATTAACCAATTTTATCATCACCTAGAACCGCAGATTCAGGCGGGTATTATTAGCGATTCGAGTGGGGGCTATCCGAATGCATGGCATACCAATACCAGACAAAATTGGGGAGAGCCTTGGGGCGCATCCATGCGTGAGGGTATGATTGATTACCGTTATGATAACCAACTTTATTTTGAGAGAAATTTCACTCCTAAAATGTTAGGGTGGTTTATGTATGAGGAAGGGCAACCAACTATCGATATTGAATGGATGCTTGCCAAATCGGCTGGATTTGATGCGGGCTATGCATTGGTCACAAGTGTGAGGACGCTTGGGCGTAATGGCAATACCTCTGAAGTACTTGAAGCTGTCAAAGAGTGGCAAAAGGCAAGAGAATGTGGTGCTTTTACCAAGGAGCAGATGACGCGCCTTTTAGATACAAAAAGAGATTGGCATCTTGAAAAAACAGATATACCTAATCATTGGCAGCTCTATAGTATCAACTATCCAAGTGCACCTGTTAGTAAGTTCTATGACGGCAAAGCGCATGTATTTGATTACTTCAATCCTTATGAGGCGCAGCCGCTTCATGTGGAGATTCAGGCAAAGCATGGAGAGATCACAAGTTGCAGACTAACGGTAGATGGGATGAGCATGTTATTTGATCATGTGATTCCAAATCAGTGGTATCTGGTCTATCAAGGTGGGGATACAGCAGTTATTTATGATGAAAGATGGCAAGTTCAAGAAACATTTGTGATAGATTGTAAATCACCTATTCAGGTGAGACAGGGAATGCAGCAAATTGAAATGGACTTTAAAGCGGTGCAAAGTGCCGCTCAGATCGCACTACGTGTGATCACGAGGAGCCAGGCTGAAGAAGTATTTCCGGGAAATACGACACAGAGTCGTTATGATGAGCTAGAGGTGAGTGATCAGGTAGCTGAAGTGTGTGTGACACTTCCAGATGTGATTACTTACAAGGGGATGACGCCACTACTTGCGTCAAAAATAGGCGCCTCTACAATCAACTGGCAAACTGTAGAGGCATCAGACTATCAGGAAGTGGGACGCTTTGAGCTGACAGGAACTATTGTAGGTGGTGAATCGGTGCATGTGAATGTAATTGTCATCGATCAGCCGCTCGCACGACTAGTGAGTATGAGTGAGGTGAATCTCGAGCAGACGCAGATGCTTAAGGTGTCATATAGTGTTGTTGGATTAACAAAGGTTGCAAGACAAGAATTAAAAATTTATTTTGATAAAGAAATAT
>JBOFIR010000154.1:0-4278 GCA_051650265.1 Cellulosilyticaceae bacterium | reverse complement strand
ACTGCATTACGTGAACAATCTAGCATGACACCCAGCTGCTCAAATAATGGCTTCTGAGAGATCGTCTGCACATCCCCTGTGTCCAATACTTCTTTGAGTAATGCCAGTGCGCGTATGTATGTACTCACTGTACTGTAAGATAAGGTAACTGTTTCTTGATGAAAGCTTATTTGTAAGCCTTCTGAGATTTGCTCTGCTCTCACCTCATAGTGAATTTTGCCCCAATCCCAAGCCAGATCTTGTCTGATGATCTCTTGCATACTTGGTGATATAGGATGATTGCCAACGAAATGTAACATATGTGCTCCCCCTATTCGTGATTTTTGGTCACTTTTATTCTACTTTAGGATTTCTTTATACCATTTTGCCAATATGTTTATACACTCTTTATGTCATTTTGCTATATCTTGTGTTTTTTTACAATTACGCTTTAAAATAAAGTAACATTTTTGTATTTATTTAACTTCTATTACCTCTTATTATACTATAGTTTTACATAATTGAATACTTTTTTTACACTTCCGTTACATCTTTTTTCTTTGAATATCAAAATATTTCTTTTACTCACTCCTTCTTTATGATATAATCCAAAAATCATACTTATCGACAAGATATAAACTTACAATGAAGAAAGAGGTGTTTTTATGAAAAAAAATGAATACGGTATTTTCACAGCCGTTGCCATGATCGTTGGAATTGTTATCGGATCCGGAATCTTCTTTAAAAGTGATAACATTCTCGTTGCCACTGGTGGAAGTATCACATTAGGTGTTCTTGTATTCTGCCTCGCTGCCGTGAGTATCATCTTCGGAAGCTTAACGATTGCAGAACTTGCTTCCCGTACATCTAAAGCTGGTGGAATTATTACATATGCCGAAGAGTTCGCCAACTCATCTACTGCTTGTGCACTCGGTTGGTTCCATACTTTCTTATACTACCCAACACTGATCGCAGTTGTTGCTTGGGTAACAGGTATTTACAGTTGTATCCTATTTAATATCGAGGGAACACTTCTCACACAAACACTCATCGGTTTTGTTGTGATCTGTGTCCTTTTCCTCACAAATATTTTATCTGCCAAACTTGGTGGCTACTTCCAAAATGCTGCCACTGTGATCAAACTTCTCCCACTGATCATTATCGCTATTGCAGGACTCATCCTTGGTGATCCAGCAGCGATCGATATGACAGATATCACACAGATGGAGTCAGCAACTTGGATCGCTGCGATTGCACCAATCGCCTTTGCCTTTGATGGTTGGATCGTTGCAACTTCAATTGGCCATGAGATCAAAAATCCTCAGCGCAATCTACCACTTGCACTGATCTTCGCACCATTATTTATTCTTGTGATTTATATTCTTTACTTCGTAGGAATTAGTATCTATGTAGGACCAGAAAACGTTATGGCACTTGGTGATGCACACGTTGACCAAGCAGCTAATATGCTCCTTGGACCTTGGGGTGCAAAAGTGATCTTAGTCTTCGTTGTCATCTCTGTAATGGGAACTGTTAACGGACTCATCATGGGACTTATTCGTCTGCCATACTCACTTTCACTAAGAGGGATGTTCCCAAATTCTGCTGCTGTTTCTAAAGTAAATGAGAAACTCGGTATTCCAGTTGTATCTGCACTTGTAGGGTTTGTACTTTGCGTGATCTGGACAGTGGTTCACTACATCACACAATCTAAAGGACTTCTTCCTAACTCTGATATTTCTGAGATTTCTATTACGATCAACTACGTCCTTTACATTGTACTTTATGTTCAAGTCTTCAAACTTGCACGACGTGGTGAGATCAAGAATTTCTGGAGAGGTTACATCAACCCAACACTTGCAATCTTAGGTTCTCTCATGATCCTCTTTGGTAGTATCAGCAATCCACTCTTTGGATTACACGCTGTATTATCAGCACTCTTCCTTGTAGGTGCAGTTGTCTTTTGGAAAGTAAAAGGACAAAAACAACAGGCATAACTTAAAAGCGGTGACTTTCTAGAAGAAAGTCACCGCTTTTCTTATTTGATAGCTTTTACTTTGCCACAAAGGTTGCTGTCTGAAGCTTCTCATCCCATGAGACCTCCACTTCAAGTGCTTTGGCAAGTTCACTCATAGGCACCATGGTATAGCCATTCTTACTTTGGGTAGCTACTGGCATATAGACCTTCTTACCATCTACTTTCATGATGGTTGAACCCAGTTCAAGTTCAATCACATGCGCATCATAGATCGTAATTTTCTGTGTCGCTTTATCCCACTTGACCTGCTCTTTGCTAATGCCTAATGCTTCGACCACATATGCCAAAGGCACCATCACCCGTCCTTCTTCAAGGTAAGGTGGCACTTCCACATGATAATACTTACCGTTCAGATTGTAGGCCTCTTCACCCAATCTAAACGTGATATGACGTCGATTCTTAGGCCCGACATTTACCATGATCCAGTCTGACATAGTCATTTCATCATCTTCAAATGGCGTGAGTGCACTTCCCCCTATTTTCATGTCGTAATAGCCATCAGCAATCACACCCGTAGTGTGCACCCCAAAGTGCTTGATCTCTACCGTTGAAGCTTTCTTTGAAGCCTTAGTGATCGGAACCTCTATCCCACCTACTACTTCCTTCGGTTCGCCTAATCCTAGATCACCAGTTACTACCTCTATGACAGGGAGCTTCGCTAAGCTCATACCTTCATGCAAAAACTCAAGGCGGATGACATCTCCTTCTTTGAGACTACCTGCTTGTGATTCACTCAGCGTCACACACCCGCCCACTTGATCACGCTTGCCTTCACTAAGCTGGAGTGTCTGAGTCTCAATGATCACCTTAGGCATCACTGCTGCCACCTTCAAGGTCAATTCCTTCTCATTTGGCAACCCTCGCCCCTGTACTTTGAGTACCAGCTGCTGTGCTTCTAATGTAACTGGAAGTTTAATCTCAAGCTTCATGTCATACTTCAACTGCCCATCTGGCATCACCTTAGTCAGATCATTCATCTCAAAACCAATACATCTACCCTCTTTTAGAATCGGCGGATAACTATAAGTGGTCTCACCGATCTCAAGTGCCACTTTACCATCTTTACCCATGATCAGCTCTCCCGCTGACAAGATAAAATCGAGTGAGCGGTCTTTGAGGAGCGCCCCTGCCATATTTTCTTCTAGTGTAAATGTGAGGGTATGCTCGTCTCCAGTCAGCATCTGCGTAGGTGCTTTGCTTAAAAGCTTGACTTCATAGTCCGCTGACTCTAGTACCTCAATTGTCTGCGTCTCCACCATCGCACCCTCAATAGTCACATGCACACTACCTCTCCTTGCTTCTGCTGAAGCACTGACACCAAGCCCTTTGATCGTCAGTGCCCCTTTACCCGTACGGCTCTCCTTCGCAATCGACTCTGGCAAGCGAACCTCCAATGTCTGTGAACCTATTAGGCGAAAGACATCCTCCCTGCTACTGATCCCTTCAAAACTTTTGATTCCTACAATTGCCGCTTGCTTTAGAGACGCTTCATCCCAGACATAACCATGCTCTTCTAGCGTGAGCGTCAAGATGCTTCCTTTCTCCTTGGCACTATCGTTTTTGAACTGATCTGCATACGCTTCTTCTATCGAGATTGGTGCAATCACACCACCCTCTGGTACTTTTGGCACTTCACTAACCAATGCACGCCCCTTAGCCGTAGAAGTATTTGCAAAAGTAAGTGTCCCCGATGAAAGTGATGTATTGTTGTGATCTAATCTAACCTGCGCTTCACCTTTACTCACAACCGCTACCATAGGTATACGCATCACCTGACCTGCCTCTAAGTTGCCCTCATCTACAATCACCTCAAGCTCTGTTTCACTGATCTTCTGTGTTCTGATCACGACTTCACTATTGCCTTCTACCGTCACATTCACTTCTTTTGCCCAAGTAGCCTGTTCTAGCCCGAGATAAAACCTGCTCCCCTGCATGAGCGCGTCTTCAAGTGTGATCACAAGCACTGGTGCAATACCTTGATCTTCCGTTCTCTGTAATAAGGTGTTCTCTCCCACAGTGACAACACGTGAAATGCGGTTTGCAGACTGAGCATGCACACTTTGCACCATACTACTTGCACCAATTGCCATTACCAGTATCCATCGCCTTTTGAAATGTCTTGTCATCGCATAGAACCTCCTTATTTGATCGTGAGACTCATTATACGCCTCATCCCTATCTTGCTTCAATAGGAGGTTGTTGGAGAATTTGGCAACAAAAAAAGAAGGCGCTTTTTGAAAAAGCACCTTCTTTTCTCTTAA
>JBOFIR010000153.1:0-25117 GCA_051650265.1 Cellulosilyticaceae bacterium | reverse complement strand
AGGAAGAAGATCACTTCTTCCTATAATTCCTACAAGTTGATTGTTGTGATCAACTACCGGAACCCTGTTAATATGTCTATTGACCATCATCGAAGCCACCTCACTGAGCGATGCTCTTTGATGCACCGCATAAACAGGAGTGGACATGATTTCTTTGGCTTTTTTTCTTATCATACATTTAAAGTACTCTTCTTTACAACCTATTTCTTCTATAGATAATATACTCCTAGAAAATGCAATATATGACGGAATATGCATTCTGCTATCTTTCACTACCAAATCACGCTCTGTAACAATACCCACTAAACGTTTTTCGTGGTCTACTACCGGCACCCCACCAACTCTGTTCGTTCTCAGTACACGGATTACATCCTCCAACAAATCTTCTTCGTGGACATATATCACATTGCGTTGCATTAAATCATGCGCTCGCATCTGCCTCCCCCCACTCTATAAATGATGAAATACTTGATCTAATTCCTCTATGAGATCACTTGGTAGCAAGGTATACACACTCTTTCTTGCCATCAACAAATCTGCTGCCATACCATGTGTGTACACACCTATCATTGAAGCCTCTATCGGTGTAACCCCTTGCGCAAGCATGCCACCAATCATGCCTGCAAGCACATCCCCACTCCCACCTTTAGCCAATCCTGGATTTCCCGTTGTATTGATCAAAGTTTCCTTACCATTAGAAATGACCGTACGCTCTGTTTTAAATACTACTGTTATCCCATACTTTTTGGCAAAAGCCTCAGTATACTCAATCGGTTCCTCTAGTAAATCCCCAATAGGTATATCCATAAGCCTACTGAGTTCACCTGGATGTGGTGTAATGATTACTGGTGCCTGTCGTTTTTCTAACTGGTGCAAAATAGACTTCAGGGCAAACAGACCATCTGCATCAATAATACATGGTTTTTCTATCTTTAGGATCTCTCGAAGAATACTGCTCATCTCAGGACTTCTACCCATCCCTGGTCCAACCACAACTACCTTCGCCATCGCAAGCTGACCTTCTAATTCAGTAATGGCATCAATTCCAAGATGTCCTCCTATGTCAGAAAGTGGTACACTCATAACCTCAGTCAATTTATTTTCTACGATCTCATGAATCGCTCTAGGCACCGCAGCTGTTACCAATCCTGCACCAATTTTAAGCGCACTTTGTGCAGTAAGTGTAATAGCACCTGACATTCCCCTTTGCCCGCCGACTACAAGAACCTTTCCATATGTTCCCTTATTGCTTCTGATAGGTCTTTCAGGCAAACAATTCTTTACCATTTCTGTAGTGATTGCCCGAATAGATGTATTGATAGTTTCCAAAATCTGTTTTGGGATACCGATTTGTGTACAGATGACTTCTCCCACATGCCCAATCCCCGGATAGACATACAGCCCAATTTTCGGCAGTGCAAATGTCACTGTCTTTGAGGCCTTAACTGCTATCCCTAGTATTTTGCCTGTATTCGCACACACTCCCGAAGGTATATCTATACTAATGACTGGTATTTTGCTTTCATTAATTGCTTCAATCATATGATAAATACTACCTTTGATTGGCCTTGTGAGTCCCGTACCAAAAAGTGCATCTACTAGATAATCTGCTTCTTTTAAGAGCTGCTCATCATATTCTTTACTATTATATTCAATGACTGGTATATACATACTTTGACATATACGATAATATATTTTTGCATCCTCAGAGAGTGCCTCTTCCTCACACACCATAACGACCCTTACCTGATGTTTGCTCCATACAAAAAGCTGCCTTGCCAATGCAAAGCCATCTCCACCGTTGTTTCCATTGCCACACACAACAGTGACCAGGCCCGGACTTAGTGTCTCCATGATCTGAAACACACTATACGCAGCTTGTTCCATCAGTAAGATACTCGGAATATGATAGGTATTTATAGCCTCCTCATCACAAGCTTTCATCTGCTCCCTTGTAACAAGTTTCATTCGTTTCACTTCCTTCAATAGTAGCATAAGCTACAGCATAATCTTTACAATGTGAAATACTCAGATGAATACGCTGCCCCCCGATCACTTCCAACCGTGTACTCGCCCCGCCATGAAGCTTCACAATAGGCCTTCCAAGTTCATCACTCAAAATCTCTATATCTCTTAGGGCAAATCCCCTAAATCCTGTCCCTAACGCTTTACTGATTGCCTCTTTAGCTGCAAAGCGACCTGCTACAGACTCTTTAACAAATCGCTTCGCCTCTAACAAGCGATACTCTTCCTCTGTAAATACTTTCTGCATAAAACTTGTTGTACGCATCATACTTTGTGCGATACGTTCAATTTCAATAATATCTGTTCCAATCCCTCTAATCACTACTATTCTCCTAACTTACGATCCATCTTGTCTAAGTACTGATAACCTATCATTTTATGCAAATAATTATAAATCCCATTAATAGATTCATCACACTTCTTCTTTTCTTCAGTTTTCTCAACAACCGCTTTTCTTAATCGATCAATTTCTACTTCAAGTGTATTTTTTTGAACTTTATAACCCTCCATAGAACCATAGGCATCTATCACCACTTTTTCAATCAACTCATGATTAATCTTTTCGATGGCATCTCCTACTTCAAGTGCACGCTTTTCCTGCGCCTCAATGGTCTCATTGAGCTTCAATATAGCCTGGGATGTCTTATCTAGCTCCTCTAATTTAGAGGTATTTCCTTTTTCATTGACTTCTTGACTAATCACAAGTACTTGTTGCAACAAATTCTGTTTCACTACAGAATACTCTTTCAAATCCGTAGTGAGCTTACCTTGCTCTTTAAGCAGTTCCTTGAGTTCATTCTCCTGCCCGCTCACATCTATATGACTAAGCACTCCTCGAATCTCATACCACATACTATCTAACACCACTATAGGTAACTTCTTAGATGCTAAAAGCTGCTTAATTTGTATAAGTTCTTGGGCTGTAACCTGATTCACTTGGGCTTTAGCCTCTGACGCCTCAATATTTTTTTTCTTTCTTCTAAAATTCCCGAACATAGTCCCCTCCAACATGAATGTTTTCTATCTTATCTTATATTATATCGTACTTTATGGCTTGATACATAAAAAAATACACCTATGACAAAATCCTCAATTTGTCATAGGTGTATTTTAAACTTTCTATTTTTCAAGTTCCTCTTGTTCATGAATCTTATAGGCAAGTGTCATAAGTGAATGTGAAAGGTGTACATTCTCAACTTGTACTGAATGTGGCAGATATAAATCTACAGGGGAGAAATTCCATAATCCTTTTACACCCCACTCAGCAAGTTTTTCTGCTGTTTGCTTGACTTTAGCTTTTGGCATTGTCAAAATAGCGATATCCACTTGATTATTTTTCACAAAAGTTTCCATCTCATCAATATCTCTAACTTCAAGTCCTCTCATACTCATTCCAATTAGTCTTGGATTGACATCAAATAATCCGACTAAATGAAATCCTCTTTTACCAAAAGATCCATAGTTTGCTAAAGCTTGACCGAGGTTACCCACTCCTACAATGATCATATTATGCTTTTTATCAAGTCCTAGAATCTTTGCGATCTCGTCGTGTAAATATTCCACATTGTATCCGTAGCCTTGTTGTCCGAATCCACCAAAGTTATTGAGATCTTGTCTGATTTGAGATGCTGTTACTTTCATCTTCTCACTCAATTCTCTTGATGAAATCTTCGTGACACCGTTGTCTAAGAGTTCTCCAAGATATCTATAGTACCTTGGCAACCTACGAATAACAGCCATAGAAATCTTTCTGTCTTCAGTCACTTTTTTCACTCCTTATTATGTATTACCCTCAGTATATCACCTTAGTTTTTTTTTTGTCAATCTTCCTTGATGCCCACAACGCTTTGGTTCTTTCATTTTTATAGTATTTCTGATAAGATGGTTTTATATTACAGGAAGGGAAAAAAAAGATATGATTATTGCATGTAACCACATCAGCAAATCTTTTAATGAAGAAGTCATCCTAAAAGATGTGCATTTTCACATAGAAAATACAGACAAAGTTGCACTAGTTGGCAACAATGGCGCTGGCAAAACCACCCTCTTTCGTATTCTAACAGGTGAGTGCTCTCCTGATTCTGGAGATGTTTATTTTGCCAAAGAATGTTCAATCGGCTATCTCAAGCAGCATATGGAGCTCGAATCAGATCTCACAGTCTACGAAGAATTACTTCACGTATTTGATGAAGTCATTGCACTTGAGCAGCGTCTTCATGATCTTGAACAAGAGATTGCACGCACGCACTCTCTTGACCTGACACATACCTACGATGGCCTACGTACACTCTTTGAGAATAGTAAAGGCTACGAATATAAAAGCCTCGTCAAAGGTATTCTCAAAGGACTTGGCTTCACCCCAGATGTCTACGAACAACCGATTCGTACACTTTCAGGTGGTCAAAAGACACGTGTAGCACTCGCCAAGCTCCTCTTAGAAGAACCAAGCCTGCTTCTCCTTGACGAGCCAACCAACCACTTAGATATTGCAGCCATTGAATGGCTTGAAGGCTTCCTACGCAGCTACCGCGGCGCTGTCATTATCATCTCTCATGACCGTTATTTCCTAGACCGAATTGTGAACAAAACAGTTCACCTTGAATGGGGGCGCTCTAGCATCTACAACGGTAACTATAGTGATTTCGTCATAGAAAGTGCCAAAGCTTATGAAGCTGCTATGCATCAATTCGAGAAACAACAACAAGAGATTGCAAGACAAAAAGCTGTCATCGCAAAACTTCGTCAATTTAATCGTGAAAAATCTATCAAGCGTGCAAGAAGCCGTGAGAAGCTTCTTGAAAAACAAGAAGTAATGGATGCACCAATGATTGATAACAAGCCTATGAACCTCATTCTTGCCCCACAAATCACAAGTGGTAATGATGTACTTACCGTCTCAGAGATCAGCAAATCTTTCCCAGACAAAGATTTATTTGACCACATCTCATTCCAAGTGAAACGCGGCGAGCGTGTTGCTATCGTTGGTCCAAATGGTGTGGGTAAGACTACCCTCTTTAGAATGATTTTAGGAACTGATACACCGAAAACAGGAATCATTGAACTGGGCGCCAAAGTAGAAGTAGGTTACTACGATCAGGAACACTCCACACTGGATACTTCTTGTTCAATTATTGAAGAGATTCAAAACACTTTCCCTACACTCACAAACGGACACATCCGCAATGTGCTTGCAGCCTTCCTCTTCACTGGAGAAGATGTATTCAAACCAATTAGTGCTCTAAGTGGTGGGGAGCGTGGTCGTGTGGCACTCGCAAAAATCATGCTCTCTAAAGCAAACTTCCTGATTCTTGACGAACCAACCAACCACCTTGATATTCTCTCTAAGGAAGTTTTGGAAAGTGCACTTTCTCAATATGAAGGCACCATCCTCTATGTCTCACATGACCGTTACTTTATCAATCAAACTGCTACACAAATTCTTGAAATGGATAACCACTGCATGACACCTTATCTTGGGGACTATGACTACTACCTCGAGAAAAAGCAGGAACAAAAGACAATCCAAGCTGCCCAATCACCGACAGTAACAGCTACAAAACTTGATTGGCAAAAACAAAAAGAACTTCAATCTCAAATTAAGAAGGTCAAAAACAATATTGCCCTCACTGAAAAAGAGATCAGTACAAAAGAAGATCGTATTGCCGCAATTGATGTGGATCTTTGCCTGGAAGAAGTTTATACAAACTACGATCAATCCCGTGAGCTCATGAAAGAAAAGGAAGGCCTTGAGGCATGTATCCTAGAGCTTTATGCAAACTGGGAAATCCTGCACGAACAACTCACGGAACTCGAATCAGGTCTATAATAAAAAGCGTGTTATGCCTGGGCATAACACGCTTTTTGGTGTCACTAACTATCAAGATTCATATTCTTTGCTGCGTTTAGGACATGCTCATCTATGAGACGCTCAGCCTCATCTGCATTTCTTTGTCTAATCGCTTCATAGATGGCACGGTGTTCCTTGAGCACTTCTTTCGCTCTACCTGGTGTAGCGATCGATGCTTTACGCGCCTTCTGAATATAATAGTGAAAATCTGATAAGGTGTGTTCTAATGTTTTGCTTTTTGTAGCTCTATAAATAATATCATGGAAATCATGGTCGAGTTCTTTTAAGTGATTCAAGTCATTTTTATTTACGTAAAACTCTGTTAAATCAATAATTTCTTCCATACGCTCAAGTTCTGCTTCAGTGATGCGCTCTGCTGCTCTGCGACCTGATAACCCTTCTAGTTTTGAACGAATCATAAAGATATCTTGGACGTCTGCTTCTGTGATTCCCGATACAACAGTTTCTTTGTTTGGTATCGAGTGTACTAGGCCTTCTAGTTCTAATTGTCTAATAGCCTCTCTTACAGGTGTTCTACTTACTCCTAATTCCTTTGCAATCGCACTCTCTCTTAGGATATCACCCGGCTGGTATTGTCCCTCAAGAATGGCTTCTCTTATAGCAACAAAAACCCTTCCTCTCAGAGAAGATTTTTCATTAACCTCTCCCTCGTATCTCACTGTTGTCCTCCTTAACCCGTACCTTATTCGGCACGTGGATATATGTATACCATCCTATTTTATCAACTTTTTTTGGAATTGCAATGCTTTCTTTTAATATTGTACCCAGTTTCCTTTAGAATCTTTCTGTGAGACCACACTCTCCACAATCTCCCTAGATTCTAATTGATATCCTGTCTCTCCAATTCCAAAACGGGTATCCCATCTGAGCATCACCTGATACTCCTTTTCTCGTTTTTCACCACTACCTAGTGTCTCAACATTTGTCATTGTCACAACTTCTAATAGATTAGCCTTAACACCACCACAAGGATCTACTTTCAACTCATCAATTTCAATCGTCATATCTGCTTTTCTGATATGCTTTTGTGCAATGAACCAACTCTCAAATTCTTCCCGTGTAGATGCTTGGCTGGTGGGGTCCAAATATTTTTCAAGCACTGTAGAATCCCCTATACGAATACTCTTTAAATAATCATCATAAAACTTCCCAATAAACTGCTTAAAGCTTTCTTCCCCTTGCTCAGATACAGACATTTTTTGAACAGAAAGAGGCGCCATCTCTTTTTTCACTTGAATTTGCTGTGTAATTGGTTCTATATAACCTTTCTGATCAAACACCTTGAGCTCGTATGCACCTTCAAGCACTTTATCAAATACAACTGCGCCATTCTGACTTTCCTTTTGTACACCCGCCAACTCTACAATCGTACCACTTGGAGCCTCTACAATAACAGGCATCATCTCATAAGGTGAAATAACCTGCGTAACCTGTGGTACTTTTACCTTACTCACATAATCTGCTTGCAAACCGTTAGGATACGTCATCCTTACTGTATATTCCCCTGGCAATACTTCTAAGGCATACTCTCCTCTATGAGTGCTGAGTATCTCTCTTCCGTTAACCCGCACACTGGTGCCTTCTGGTGCTTCAATTCCTAAAGTGTAGGTTTTGAAAGGAAAAATCACTTGCCATGTATCCTGTTTATTGACCAAGCTGATCACCTGCGCTATGCGTCCCTTATTCGTACAATAGATGACTTCATAAAAAGCCTTATCCTTACTCGTGTAGCGCATCTTTCCTTTTTCCAGCTTGATTAGGCCTAGATCTTGTCCATACCGTGTCATATAAGCGATTACCTCTTCTTTAGATAACTGAACAGGTATATTGTCACTTAAAAAGGTATCATAGACTTTACTATAATCCCGCTGATTCATGGCACTCATATATTTCTGAAGTTGATACACAGGTTGCTCCCTATACCATAAGCCCCCTCCAATCACCACCACCGCACATAAACAAATGATACCACCTATACCAAATCCTATTTCCCGTTGTTTCTTGTCCATATCTTTCCCCCTTATACAGAAATCTACTTCATTATATGAAGGGGGTTGTCCAAATAGACCATACTGATGACTTATTAGAGTATTGCATACAATACACCTGACACAACAGGCACCCACAAGTTATCTCTTCCACCACGCGCTATTGCCTCTAATCCTGTGGCTGTAACCGCAATTACCAAGGTTCCACTGACTGAAATCGAGTGATGTGCCAGTCCTCCCACTAAGCGTACAACAATGATTCCCACTGCAAACATACTCAGACTACCACTAAGACTCTTGTGATTGCCTCTGATCTGATATTTCACAACAGGATATCTCTGACCAATCAAAGCAGCCAGACCATCCCCATAGCCTAGGATCAGGCAACCTACAAGTCCAATGCCTAGATTGCTTGTTCCATAACTTAGTAGTGTCAGTATAATCATACTCACACTATAATAAACAGTGCCGTAGCCTGCGTTTCTTTGCTTCACTTCAATTTGTTTAAATAATTTGTACCGCTCTCCTAACAGATTGACAATCAAGAAAGAAACACTGATGAGGAGCGGCCCCCATACTGTATCAAAAAAGCGCATTGCAATCAGCCACCAGTTTGCTGTCATCATATGAACAAACTTACGGCTTCTTTCCTCGCCATATCGCTTTAATCCATATGCAATCACTAAAATCATTCCCACATAGCCATAACATATGAGCACGCCTAACATATTACTGAGCACGCCTCCTCTCTTTTGATCTTATTATAGTATATCCCTTTTCACAAAAAAGCAGACCTCTTCACGAAGCCTGCTTTTCTCTTAAAGATTACAAATCACACAATCTGCAAATTCTGCCCCAGTTGCCCCGTCACTTCTTCCTGTCAGTTGAACAGTGTCGTTGGCAATGCGGAGTGCTTTGACTACACGGTCAGCTGCTTCTACATAGCCAATATGGCGTAACAGAAGCTCTGCTGCTTTGATCATACTTGCAGGGTTTGCATAGCACGCTCTTCCTGTCTCTACCATACGCGGTGCACTGCCATGAATCGCTTCAAACATCGCATAGCGATTGCCCACATTGGCACTGCCCGCTGTCCCTACACCACCTTGGATCTGGGCCGCTTCATCTGTGATGATGTCCCCATATAAGTTGGGTAATACAAAGACTTGGTATTGATTTCTTACCTTCTCATTGATGAGGTTGGCAGAGATGATATCGATGAACCAATCATCGACTTGAAGTTCTGGGTATTCTTTGGCAACCTCATAGCAAATCTCAAGAAATTTACCATCTGTTTTCTTGAGGATATTTGCCTTAGTGATAATCGCTACGTTTTTCTTACCATTTTTTCTTGCAAACTCCATTGCAGTCTTGGCAATACGGCGTACACCTTGTGTTGTAATCACTCTAAAATCAAATGAAACATCCTCATCTACATGAATCCCTTTGCTTCCTAATACATACTCACCTTCTGTATTCTCACGGAAGAAAGTCCAGTCAATGCCTTCTTCTGGTACAGCTACAGGACGCACATTAGCAAAAAGATCGAGTTCTCTTCTCATTGCAACATTGGCGCTCTCAATGTTGGGTCCATCGCCCTTGCTTGGTGTTGTGGTTGGCCCCTTGAGAATCACATCACATGCTTTGAGCTCTGCCAGCACATCATCCGGAATAGCTTGGTTAACTGCAATACGGTTTTCAATTGTAAGCCCTTCAATCGTCTTGAATACGATGCGTCCACTCGCAACATCATCTGCTAATACCGCACGTAATACACGTTCTGCTTCTGCCGTAATAGCAGGACCAATGCCATCACCGCCGCAACATCCAATCACGATATGATCAAGTGCTGTGTAATCCACGCTATCATGATCATTTTTCATACGCTCAACACGCGCTAACTGTTCTTCTACGAGCTTTGCAAAGTGCTCACCTGCTCTTGTTAATTTTTCCATTAATCTTCCCCCTTATGCTTGTTTTGCTAACTCTTTAATCATATTGATCTTGCCTCCATAAAGAAGCATTTCACGTTCACGCTCTGATACTTCCAACTTCATCTGGTAAATTATACCTTTTGTCTTATTTATCACTTTTACGCTATGACTTGAAGCAACAGCTTCCTTGGCATCAACGACTACTAGTTCATCCATCACATCAATCGTATCGTAATCCGAAGCCTCTTCAAATACGAGTGGGATAATACCTGAATTGATCAAATTCGCCTTATGAATTCTTGCAAAACTCTTGGTCACCACCGCTTGGATGCCAAGTTGGAGGGGTGCTAATGCTGCATGTTCTCTTGATGAACCTTGCCCATAGTTTTCTCCCCCTACAATGATCCCGCCCCCATTCGCCTTGGCACGCGCTGGAAATGCTTCATCACAAGGTGTCAGACAGAAGTCTGCAAGGTATGGCACATTAGATCTAAATGGCAATAAACTTGCATGGGATGGCATGATATGATCTGTTGTAATATGATCTTCTACTTTAATGAGCACCTTACCCTCACATTTCTCAAGCGTTGTATTCAGTGGGAACGGTTTGATATTGGGCCCTCTTACTACTTCTACAGACTCTGGCATCTGACTTGGGGCGATCACCATGTTATCACTTGTTGCAAAAACAGCCGGCATCTCTACCACCAATGCTACATTTTCGATACTTCTTGGATCTGTGATCATACCGGTTAGGGCACTAGCTGCTGCTGTCTCTGGGCTCACAAGGTACACACTCGCAGATGTGGTCCCACAGCGTCCTTTAAAGTTACGATTGAATGTACGCAGTGAAATGGCATCTGTAGCTGGAGCCTGCCCCATACCAATACATGGGCCACAACCAGATTCAAGTATACGTGCACCTGCTGCCACAAGATCTGCTAATGCACCATTTTGTGCAAGCATCGTTAGCACCTGCTTAGACCCTGGAGAGATCACAAGACTCACATCAGGATGTACACTTTTCCCTTTCAAAATCTTTGCCACACGCATCAAATCAAGATAGGACCCATTGGTACAACTACCAATAGCCACCTGATTCACTCTAGTTCCTATGACTTCACTGACCTCTTTGACATGATCTGGACTATGGGGCGCAGCTACAAGTGGCACCAATGTCTCTAGATCAATGGTTAATTTCAAATCATATGTAGCACCTTCATCTGGCATAAGCATCTGCCAGACATCTTCTCTCCCTTGGGCTTTTAGAAACTCTCTGGTGACTTCATCACTTGGGAAGATGGATGTCGTTGCTCCTAGCTCTGCGCCCATATTGGTAATCGTTGCACGCTCTGGTACGCTCAGTGACTTGACACCTTCACCTGTATACTCAATCACGCGGCCTACCCCACCTTTGACAGTCAGGGTACGAAGCACTTCTAAAATAATATCCTTTGCTGAAACAAATGGCTTAAGACATCCGATAAGCTCCACATTTACAACCTCAGGCATTGTAATATAATAAGTACCGCCACCCATTGCCACTGCAACATCTAACCCACCTGCACCAATAGCAATCATACCAATACCACCACCAGTTGGGGTATGACTATCAGACCCTAATAAAGTCTCTCCAGGTACACCAAAGCGTTCCACATGCACTTGGTGGCAAATCCCGTTGCCAGGTCTTGAAAAATAAATGCCGTGTTTGTGCGTCACAGTTTGAATATACTTATGATCATCTGCATTTTCAAATCCTTGTTGGAGCATATTGTGATCAATATAGGCTACTGACTTCTTTGTTTTGACCTGATCAATCCCCATTGCCTCAAATTGCAAATAAGCCATTGTTCCTGTTGAATCCTGTGTGAGTGTTTGATCGATTCTGATCCCAATTTCATTCCCTTTTTTCATCTCACCTTCAACAAGATGGTTCTTCAATATCTTTTCAGTTAGTGTGAGTCCCATTTTCAAACCTCCTATCTTGAGCTTTGGTTCTGGCAGGATTTCTACCAGAACCTCATGCTCTTATATTATCATAATCTTTTGTAAATTTGTGTACACGCTATCTAAATTTATTAAATTTTACTATTTTTTATAAAATTATTAATTAATCCTTCTAATTCTTCATCAGTAATGACTGTACTACGTCCTCCTGCATATTGGTAATCTACCCACTCTTTGAGATAGATACAGATTGGATCATTTTTCTCCACATGATCAAACTGTTTAATACTAGGATTATTGTTGATCCAGTGGGCAATACCTGCAATACCTGATGTATCACTGATCGCCACACGGGCTGGTCGTCCAAGAAACTTCCCTGTATCAAAGATATTGTAGATCTCTTCATTTTTGAGTAAGCCATCTGCATGAATCCCTGCACGGGTCATATTAAAGTTCTTGCCAACAAAAGGTGTGCGTTCTGGAATGTGCTCACCCAGTACTTCCTCATAGTATGCTGCAAGCTCTGTAATCACTGTGGTATCCATGCCATCAAGCGTCCCTCTAAGCTGTGCATATTCAAAGATCATTGCTTCTAATGGCGTATTACCCGTACGCTCACCGATGCCAAAGAGTGAGCAGTTCACCGCGCTACATCCATAGAGCCATGCCGTCGTCGAGTTGACAACTGCACGGTAGAAGTCGTTGTGTCCATGCCACTCAATGAGTTCATGAGGTACACGTGCATCATTGTGTAGGTTGTAGATAATCCCATGCACACTACGCGGAAGCATGGCCCCTGGGTAATTGACCCCATAACCCATGGTATCACATGCACGGATCTTGATCGGCACGCCCGTCTCATTCATAAGTTTCATCAACTCTCTTACAAACGGGATGACAAAGTGGAAAATATCCGCACGCGTAATATCTTCAAAATGGCAACGTGGCTTAATCCCTGCTTCAATACAATCTCTTACGATACTGAGGTAGTGTTCGATGGCCTGTGCACGTGTCATATGCATCTTATGAAAGATGTGATAGTCAGAACAACTTACGAGAATGCCCGTTTCCTTGATATTCATAGCCTTAACCAGCTCAAAGTCTTTCTTGGATGCACGAATCCAAGAAGTGATCTCTGGAAACTCATAACCGAGTGCCATACACTGTCTCACCGCTTCCCGGTCTTTTTCACTATATAGAAAGAACTCAGTCTGGCGAATAATACCTTTTGGCCCGCCCAACTTGTGAAGGAGCTTGTAAATATGCACCATCTGCTCAGTTGTATACGGTTGTCTGGACTGCTGCCCATCTCTAAAAGTGGTATCTGTAATCCAGATCTCCTCTGGCATACACAGAGGTACATGCAAGTTATTGAAAGCAACTTTCGGTATTTCATCATATGAGAAAAACTCCCTGAACATATTAGGTGTGGCTACTTCCTTGAGTTGATAACGCTCTTCAGACATTTCTAACAGATTTGAACGGTGGTTTAATTGAAACATATAGTGCCTCCTTCTGAATGATTTATTATTATAACATTTAATTTTCTGAAAATTATCTTGTGTATAATTGTATACAATCTCATTTTAATTGTCAATAATTATCTTTATTTTATTATTTAATTTTTTATTAAAGCATAATATAGTAAAAATGTCATTGTTTGAGGAGGGTTAAAATGCGTACTTTTTTGCCCAAGGAAAAAAATCACGAGGACCTGAACCAAAGCTTCCTTCGTCATCAAAAGAAAGGAAATACGGACAGCTATCTCCTACTTTTGATTTTATTATTTTTATTATTAGAATTAAAAGAGTAACACTTTTTACCATTTTTCATAGACTATTATTGAAGCAGTTACTTTTAGTTACTATTATTGAAATAAATGGAAGGATGGTATTTTATGTATAACAATACATGGATATGGATTATATTAGCGTTCCTTTTACTTTGCGGAAATGTTGATGAACTTCTCGCTCAATTCTCAGGTTTATTCTGCGGATGTGGCGGAAACAACATGTGGATTCTCATCATCCTCGCTTTTCTTCTTTTAAATGGCAACAAATTTAGCCTTTGCTAAGAGCGGAGGTCTACTATGACTGATCAATATAGAGAATGCTACCAAAATCATCACACATGCAATTGTGGCTGTCATAACAACTATGAACCCACTTCTTGTTGCAACCCTTGTTACCAACACAACTTTCACAAACCTTGTCGCTGTAACTTTAACATCATTTTGCTAGCGTTTCTTCTATGTTTTCTATTAAATAATTGTTCTTCACCAAATAATTGTCGTAACTATTTTAAGGAGGTTTAATTTATGAACGAACTCGGATGTTTCAACATGAACTCTAATTGGATTTGGATTGCTATCGCGGCTTATTTCTTATTAACACAATGCGGCGGTGGATGCGGTATTCTTGATAACGTAAAAGGCATCTTCGGTGGATGCGGCGATAATAACTGGATCTGGATTATCCTTTTATTCTTCCTTTTCTGCCAAAAAGACTTTGCTTGCTAAGAAAAACTTTGATCTACAAAAAGGCTAACCTATTCAGGTTAGCCTTTTTCTAATGACCCTTTTTCTCTAAGTTAAAAAGAAGTTTATACAAGATAAAACTCCCGACCAGTTCCTTCCCCTTACTATCTAAAGATTTACTTTCCCCCTCACCCCTCATTTGTTGTAAGGTGATCAATTTGGGAAGGGTTTGCTTGACGATCTGATCGTAGACCATCATCTTAACCACTTGCTCCATTGTCTCTTGCTTTTCTTCAGGCACAAAAGGAATCAGTGCTCTTAGGAGCTCTACTTCTTTTGTCTGATTGTGCTCACACTTTCTGGCACATTCCAACATCTCTTTCTCTATTTCTTTGATGTAAGTCTTCTCCATGTATTTTGTAATCAACTTCATAATCTCACCTAGATCGCGGTCTATGTCCACGCGTAGCAATTGATTATCCATACCTTATCCACTCCAATGTCTTGTTCCTTATAAGTTTATTCCCATGTTCTATTCCCCATTCCTGATTCATACATTTTAAAGAGAACGTATACCGAAAGGAGTCTGTCTATGCTGCCTTATGCAACCAATGCTCCTACTCCTGGCAATCAGCTAGATCAGCAAGTAAACCCTGAGTGGATGCGTGTGTGTAAATCTATGCTTCCTTACTTAGATAGACACACCCAAAAAAATTTAGCTATCTCACTAAAAATGTTAGAGCTTGTCACTGTTATTCAGCTCTATTCCAAAGACAATGAAATTGACCCTATTCCTATGTCTCGTAGTTCGAACTGGGAACAAGATCTTCTCTTAGACATCAAATCTAGCCTCTCTCCAGAAAAATCCTATATGATTGATGCAATCATGAAACTCGGAGAATTCAAAAATCTTCTCTCTCAAAACGATCGAAGCTCTCTCGACCATCTACAGACAACCCAAATGCCTTTTGAATCAGAACAGACACCGCCACCTCCTCCTCCTTCACCAAAATCCAGCAATTCAGGCCCTGAAGATATACTTGATAAACTTTCACCACTGCTTGATGACAAACAACGTCAAATGTTAAAAATGTTCTCTGCCCTTATGGGATCTAACCAATAGGAGGTAAATTTATGAGTTTTTATGATCATCCTGCCTTCAATGGCATCGACCGCAATTTTTTAAAAAGTTTAGACCAAACGATGGGGTCACTCTCTCACACCAAGGACACTACCCAGATTATCGCAGCACTCATGGCTGTATCAAATGAAGCAAAGAAATATAATGTGAACATGTCCCCTGCACAACAACAGGCACTGATCACACATCTTAGAGATTATCTACCACCAGATAAACGTCCACAATTTGACATGTTTATCGCCATGATGAACACAAATAAATAGCTTCTCAATACGCATAAGCCAACAAAAAGGAGGTGCACACTTAGGTGCTACCTCCTTTTTGTTTTGCCTTTAAATAAATGCTTTTTTACCTTCACTTGCCAAACCACATTTTCTAAGCTGCCCATTACCTGTGACAGCCTCTCGGCTTCCATCTACCCTTGGATCAACATAGCGATCATACCAGTGATTGAGACGATTTCTCAACTCACACAGCTGTGATTCATAGGCCGCATCCCCTATCAGATTGACCGCCTCATCTGGGTCTACTCCAATATGGTAGAGTTCATGCTCTCCATATGGATAGCGATGGATATACTTCCAATCCCTTGTCCTGATCATCCGTGTTGGGCCATATTCATCCATGATAACAATGGCCTCATCTTGCACCGCTTCTCCTTTGAGCAGTGGCAAGAAACTTCTACCTGGCAGCTGCTCAAGATGTAATCCATCTGTTAAACCGAGATAGTCAAGCAACGTCGGCATCAAGTCATAGTGACTAAGAAGCTCATCACGCTTTTGCCCACTAGCAAGTCCTCTAGGATAGCACAAGATCGCAGGCACCTTCACCGCCGTGTCATACATATTCACTGGATAGGTTCCATTGCCTTTACCAAAGATCCCGTGATGCCCCATACTCATCCCATTATCTCCTGTAAAGAAAATAATAGTGTCATCCATGAGATTATGTGCCTCTAGATAGTCTAGTAGCTCCCCTACACCTTGATCCATAGCACTCATCGCTGCATAGTAGCCTGTTAAGTTATGTCTACGTGCACGCTGCTCTTCTTCCCTATTCTTGTGATGATAAATACTCCATGGATGTGCTGGTTCATCCGGTACAGACTCAAATGGGCAATTTTCATACATCTCATAAAATGCTGCTGGGTGTTCATGCTTCTCCCAAGGTGCATGAGGTGCTGTATAGTGCACACTCAAGTAGAACGGTACTTCACGCTCTTGTTGCTCTAAAAAGTCAATTGCCCGATCTGTAATATAATCCGTCACATATTGATTTTCTAAAGGAACAAATTTGCCATCTTTAAGCACTGTCGCATGATAATAATGATCACCACCTAGTGCGAGTGTCTCCCAATAAGTAAAGCCTGCTTGTGGCACACCACTATCCCCTAGATGCCACTTACCACTAAGTCCACAGGTATACCCATGCTGCGCTAGAACTTCAGTAAAACATGTTTGTCCTTCTAAGTATTGAATCCCAACACCATCTTTGAGCTGACTTTTGGCCCATTGATAATGCCCTGGTGTATCTTCACTCTCGATAATTTTTCTGAAATCTTCATGGACATGTTCCTTATTGGCATGCCCCCCCGAGATCCAGTCATGTACGCCATGCTGTGATGGGATTTTGCCTGTAAATACAGAAGCTCTCGCAGGTGAACATACAGGAGATGCACAGAAAAAGTTATTAAACAAAATGCCCTTGCTTGCCAAACGATCAAGGTTTGGTGTATGTAATTCTTTGTTCCCTGCACATCCAAGCGCCCAATAGCCATGGTCATCTGTCATGATCATAATAATATTTGGTTTTTTCATCGTTATTCCCCCAGTGTTTTATAAAATTAAAACTGATTTATTATTTTACCAATGCTATTATGTTTTAAATTTTATGTACCCTAAAAATGCGATGTCATGTGATTTATTCCAAAATCCAAGCCAAACTAAATGACGCATAGGCCAAATAGTTCACAGGCTGTGGCTCATACAAAATACCAATATCCCCATTATCCAGAACACAAAGGCAAGAGTATGCAAAGAAGTTACGTAGACACTCCTCATCAGCTGCATCATACTGCCCATCTATCGCGAGCTTTTTGTGTGCAATCCACTTGATGCTGTTATCCTCTTGCACTTCCCCGAGTGAGATTGTCCCATCAGAACGATCAAAACGTGTGTAGCCAGCCTCACCAGTAGGATGCGAAGCGAGTACATATTGCTTGCCAGGTGTCATCCCTTCTGGGTAGGCAAATGGTGACATCGGATCTTTGCCCTCATCAATCGGATAGGTAATTACAGATTTTTGGCACTTAACAGCTTTCAACGCTGTTGTTGTCTGCGCACTCCAAGTTTCTCCACCATCGATGCTATAAGCAATCGGTGTATCACCTTTTCCCTCTTGTCGCCCAAAGATCACAACTGTTCCATTGTAGAGTTCAATACATTGTGACTCATCTTTGTTATTACAAAAGCCCCCATCTGTCGTCGTTCTTGTCCATGTTTTTCCCTGATCATCACTATAAATGACTGTCGCACGATTTGCTCTAGATCCTACATTATACAGTGGCATCAAGATCCTACCATTTTTATCACTTGTCTGGTGATTTAAGACGCAGCCTACACCTGGTCCTACGCCTAAAAAGAGCCCATCTTCTTCTATTTTCACCTGAGCTGTGATATCTACCGGCTGCTCCCATGTACGTCCACCGTCTTTGCTCGATGTGACCCATAGATATGATGTAACCATCGCTCTTAATGGTGCTGGATCTGTCTCGATCACTTCATAATCCGAATGCGTCTGGCTCTTTGGCCCTGCTATACGCTTTTGAACAAACCTCGGCTCATCCTCTACAAAAGCAGGTTTTTCAAAACTCATAAATACATTACCCACATAGATATCTTGATTTCCCATAGGTACTTGTGGTAAAAGTGGGGGTTCTGTCGTCAGATAATCCGGCTCACCTACTGCATAGTACAAATCACCTAGTGTACTAAATCCATGAGTACCATCATGCTTTTGCGGCATGTAATAACGTGTGCGATTGCCTTGTTGGTCATAGACCCAACCTTCCTCACGTACAGTATATCTATTTCCCGCTTCCTCAATCGTATGATCCCCTACTCTAGACTCCCCATCACATAATACAAGGTAGTGCTTGCCATCAATCTCTTGATACCCTGTCCCATGCTCCATCCAGTGACTACTTCTAAAGCCTTGGCACTCTGGGAACATATCAATCATCACGATAATCGTTCCATCTTCTGCTTGTACCATAAGCGGATCTATCACAAAAGGTGCTTGCCAGTCTAGCTCTGCTTGTGGTGCATGATGTGCTTGTAAAGAAATAACTTTTTGTAGTTTCGTCCATGTCTTCCCATCATCATAACTTCTACGTATTGCAAGACTTACACAGCCCCAATCCGCGCCATCATTTCCTACATCAGCTGCTGCAATCATTACATTCCCACCCTCTGGGTCACGTGCATTGATCAGCGATGGAATACGACATCCTTTGATATCTCCCACCATCTCCTCATCACCCACAAATGTTGGCGATGCCAACTTATTAGGATTTGTACTTGCAAACATCATATAATCTTTTGATCTATAGGCCACTTGCTTCTTTTCTTGTCTCATTTCTAGTACCCCCGTACCTTGTATAAATTTTATAAGAATCTTGCTAATTGGCTTTTCATTTCTTCTAGATGTGTTTCAAACTGTACTAAACGATTGACATTAGCGCCAGAAGGATGTGGAAAATGGCGCAGCACTTTCGCTCCTCCTAGTACACCGTCTTTTTCTAACAAATCCACTACCTCTTCCACCGCACGCCCTAAAGGAATGATCAAGAGGTGCTCTTTATCTTTAATCTGTTTTAATTGCATATTAAAATTTTCATGAACATAATGCATCAAGAAAGCACTTTTGGTAAGCTTTGGTGTATGCCCTGTATAGTTCTTGCCCTTCACAAATACAGGATAGGGCACCAATGACACCGTATGAAGAAGTTCATCTCTTCTTTCAAACAAATCACCGCTACTTGCAAGCGCTAATCTTTCCTGTAGCCCTAGTTCATCTAACATACTGATTATATTCTTTCTCATACTGCCACTAAACCTAGCAGCGACTTTACATGCCTTTTGAATCTCAGGAATTGTCTTTCCCTCTTCAAATCCCGTACGCGCTGTGGCTATGGCCGTATTCATCTGTACAAATCCTGGTGTAATCCCTACGATCATCACCTTTGCCTCTGGGTTTACAATCTCATTGTGCGGGGCATAATAAATGGCTACATGACCCTCACTTTCCAAAAGAAAGGTCTCCGATAGAAGCGTCTCCTTATCGTATGTTTTTTGAAGGGGTAAAGCTTTAATTGCTATTTCATAGTCATATAAAGTCTTAATCATGTTGTCTACCTACTTTTCTAATAAATTATGCTTCTCTCATCAGACGTTCAATCTCGGGCCTAAGCACTTCAAAACGCTTGGCTACAGGTGCCACAAAATTGCCTTCTGCCATCAATCGGTCTAGGGCTTCTAATGTGATCCATCTCGCCGCTACCGTCTCACCTTGCTGCATCTTAAGTGTCACATTTGACTTGTCTACGCGTACCATATAGGCATCCATAAAGGCCGTCTTTTCTCTTACAGAGTGGAGAAAAATCAGTTCATCCTCTGATACACAGATCCCTGTTTCCTCAAGTAACTCCCTCGCAGCACCAGCCCGGCTTGTCTCTCCTGCTAGAATCGAGCCACCTGTATTCTCCCAAAGATCTGGATAGTCCTCCTTCTCTGGATGTCTCAGTGTCACGAGTATTTCATTGTCTGTACTTACTGTCCAAATCCCCACTGCTATGTGGTATTCACCTGCTGCAAGTGGCTCCTGTCTAGCGTGTAACTTATTCAAAGGTTGTCTATGCTCATCTACTAAATCCCAAAGTTCCATATCAAATCCCATTTTCTATGTCTCCTCTCTTATTTAGTCATTTTAACATATTTTTCTTCTTTTTTCCGTTTATTACTTGTGGTTTTTTGAAATTTTTTCTTTGTTATCGTATCATAAAATTAATTTTTTATAATAAATTTTAAATTTTAAATTCTATTCATTCTTTTTAATGATTTATATTGAAATTCGTTAACACTCATTATATACTATTAACAAAGATGAACTCAGGTCCACATGTGTGAATCTTTATAACACGTTTTTAGGGGGTAATTATATGTTTATTGAAGAACGTCACCAAGCAATCTTAACGATTGTTAATGAATCTGGACGCATTTCTATAGGGGATATACAAGAGCAGTTTCACGTTTCAGTGGATTCTGCACGAAGGGACTTAAGAATTTTAGAAGAAAAGGGATTGCTCAAAAGAACACATGGTGGTGCCATCCCAGCAAGACAAATTGCCTATGGCAGACCACCTCAAATGACCGTCAAAGATATTGCCGAAGTTAAAGCGAACTATCTCGCTATTGCTCTGAAGGCTATTTCAAAAATAAATAACAATGATGTGATCTTTATTACCTCAGCTACTTTAGGTTATTTTATGGCTCAAAATCTACCAACAGATCTGAGCATCCGCGTTGTTACGAATTCCATTGTCATTGCAGAAGAACTACGTAAGAAAAGCAATCTTTCTGTGATTATGCTAGGTGGGGAAATGGATAAGAAGGGGAACTGCTATGATGCGATTGCCATCGAAACAATCAAGCGACTCCGATTTGATAAGTGTTTCATTACTTCAGCATGTATCTCTGCAGAATTTGGATTATCTATTCAAAAGACACAAGCTATCAGCTTTTGGAATGCACTCATCGATAGTGCCAAGCAAACAATTGGTCTTTATCCAACTGAAAAAATCGGTTTTGAATCTATCGTAAGCATCTGCCCTGCCGATAGATTGGACCTCCTCATCACTGATTGGGATGCGTCAGAGGAAGATTTGAAATTATTTGATGAGCAGGGCATTGAGGTTGTTGTTGTAGAAAAAGACTGTTAATTTTTTGTATGCAATCTTTATTTCATACATGCTTATATTTTGCACTTCTATAATTGGACGTGTATACACGGAACTATAGGCTAGAAATTACCAATTGCATATGAAAATGGACACTACCAACAACAGCAGGCTAGCTGCCTAAAAAAACGCTGTTTGTAGTGTCCATTTTTTTGACATAGTACCAAATGATATCTGTAATAGAAGATATAATTATAATGCTAATTAATCTTTCTTTTAAACATGGCATATTTTTAAGCCATATAAAATTTCGTATAAGCCTTAAAGGGTTTGAATTAGAAAATAAAACAAACCCTTTTGCTTCAATTATTATTCACTCATTTTTCTTATAGGCACATAAATTTCCATTACCGTATCAATTCGTCCATGACAACGTTCATCATAAAATTCAAAATCTATTTTACTTTCATCATACATATATCCACTATCTTTAAACCATTCTTCAAAAATATACTTCCACGTTTCTTTAATAACAATGGCAAACTCTTCTTGCTTATCATCCTGCCTTGTATCAACGGGTGATGTTGTAAAAACCGCGTAGGTTGCTTTTGGTACTTCAACTGTTAACATCTCCTGCGTTACTTTTGAAAAATCCTCAACAATAACACCTAGTAAGTATGTTACTTCTCCATTCCCACTATTAGGAACACATAATCCTACTTCACCATGCTTAGGCGGATTAAGGATTTCATACATCTTTGATTCAAGATTCTCACCCTCATAATTGCCCCAAAAAGATGCAATATCTTTTGTAAAATTTGTTCCAGATATATTAGTCTTTATACCATACCCCGCTACTTTAAAGCTTTCTTTTTGAATAATTTTAGGTTCCATTATATATCCTCCTACTTCATATTTCATTTTCTCTAATTCATAACCTACCACTCTTGCTATATACTGACTGGGGCTATAGTGAAATACTTTTTTAAAGGCCTTAATAAAACCTGTATGTGTCTCAAATCCATAATCTAATGCAACATCAATAATTTTATATCCCTTAAGCAGGTCTATCCTTGCCAAAGATACTTTACGTTGACGAATATATTCTGTAATTGTCATCCCTTTACACGCAGTAAATATCCTTGAAAAATGATATATAGAATATCCTACTTCATCCGCAATCTGTTGCAGTGTCAAGTGCTCCTTAATATGCATTTCTATATACACAACACATTGTTCTATATCCTTGCTATAATTCACTATATCGCCTTCCTCTCCCGTACGGTGATTTTAGTATAATTCATTTTTCTCTACGCAACTCTTCCTATCTTGCTCATTCCAATAAGGAGCTTTCAACTGACTTAAACCTCTTTATTCTCTAGTAGCTATTTCAATTCTAGCACTTACTTATGATACGGTTCACCGAACCATAAACTATTTGAACCCACGCTCAATGCTTATTTCATGTATTAAAGAAAGGTGTAGCGACTTTGCGCTACACCTTCTTTGTATGATCTATTTTGCTACGATATTGACAATACGTCCTTTAACGTAGATTTCTTTCATGATTTGTTTGCCTTCAAGTCTCGCTGCTGCGATCTCTCTTGCTTTAGCAAGAACACTTTCTTCTGCTTCATCAGCACCTACTGTGATCTTACCAGCCATCTTACCGCTTACTTGAACGGCTACTTCTAATTCATCTTCTACCATCTTAGCTTCATCATATGCTGGCCAAGGTTGTGCAAACACGCTTGTTGTTTCCCCTGCCATAGCCCATAATTCTTCACTAATGTGTGGTGTAAATGGTGCAAGAAGTGTGATGAGTACTTTCATTGTCTCTACATCGATACCACCTTCTTTTCTTTGAAGGTCGATGAGTTTGTTTGTGTACTCCATGAAACCACTTACTACTGTATTGAGGTTGAACCCTTCCATACGGTTTGTGATATCATAGATCATCTTGTGACGGATTCTTTCCATCTCTTTTGTTGGTGCTACAGCTTGGTTCTCGCTGATAAGCTTCCATACTTTGTTGAGGTAACGAGATACCCCTTCAATTCCTCTATCATCCCACTCACTATCAAGCTCTGGAGGCCCGATGAAGAGTTCGTACATACGTAATGAGTCACATCCGTATCTCTCTACAAGTTCATCTGGAGAAACAACGTTTCCTTTTGATTTACTCATCTTCGCACCATCTTTTGTTACCATACCTTGGTTGAAGAGGCGTTTGAATGGCTCTGCGAAATCTACTACACCGATATCATTTAAGAATTTAGTGTAGAAACGTGCGTAAAGTAAATGAAGAACAGCATGCTCAATACCACCTACGTACATATCTACTGGAAGCCATTTTTTCATATCTTCTTTGCTGATGAGTTCATCATTATTGTGTGGGTTTGGATATCTTAAGAAGTACCAAGAAGATCCAGCCCATTGTGGCATTGTGTTTGTTTCACGTTTTGCTGGTCCACCACATTTTGGACAAGTTGTATTTACCCACTCTTCGATTGCAGCAAGTGGTGATTCACCTGTACCTGTTGGCTCGTAGCTCTCTACGTCTGGAAGTGTGATTGGAAGATCTTCTTCCTTAACGCCTACTACCCCACAGCAGTCACAGTGAACAACTGGGATTGGCTCTCCCCAGTAACGTTGACGTGAGAATACCCAGTCACGAAGTTTGTAGTTCACTGTTTTTGTTCCGATACCTTTTGTTTCAAGATAGTCAGGAATTTGAACTTTTGCATCGCCTGATTTCATACCATCAAACTCACCTGAGTTGATCATGATACCTTCTTCAGTGAATGCTTCTGTAAGCTCTTCTACTTCGCCAGTTTTTGAGATAACTTGTACGATTGGTAAATCGAAAGTTTTTGCGAAAGCAAAGTCTCTCTCATCATGTGCTGGTACACACATGATCGCACCTGTACCGTAATCTGCTAATACATAGTCAGAGATCCATACTGGTACTTTTGCACCATTGAGAGGATTGATTGCGTATCTTCCAAGGAATACCCCTGTTTTGTCTTTGTCAGCCATACGATCTACTGCTGATTTTGTAGACGCATCAAATACGTATTTTTCTACTGCTTCTTTTTGCTCATCTGTTGTAAGATCCATTACAAGTTCATGCTCTGGCGCAAGAACCATGAATGTCGCACCGTAAAGTGTGTCTGGTCTTGTTGTGAATACTTTTACTTCTTTGTCTGTACCTTCTACTTTGAAGTCGATTTCAGCACCGTAGCTTTTACCGATCCAGTCAGCTTGCATTTTCTTAACTTTTTCTGGCCACTCTAAGCCTTCAAGATCATTAAGAAGTCTCTCAGCATATGCTGTGATCTTAAGCATCCATTGACGAAGGTTTTTCTTAGTTACTGTAGAACCACAACGCTCACAGCCACCATCTTTTACTTCTTCGTTTGCAAGACCTGTCTTACATGATGGACACCAGTTGATTGGCATTTGCTTTTCGTAAGCTAAACCATTTTCAAACATTTTGAGGAAGATCCATTGTGTCCACTTGTAGTAGTTTGGATCTGTTGTATTGACTTCTTTATCCCAGTCATAGATCGCACTGATCTCTTGAAGCTGACGCTTGAAGTTCTCTACGTTTTTCGCTGTTGCAATTGCAGGGTGAACTTTTTGAGAGATCGCATAGTTCTCTGCGGGAAGACCGAATGCATCCCATCCCATTGGATGAAGAACATAGTGACCTTTTAAGATCTGATATCTGCTCCATACGTCTGATAATACATAACCTCTCCAGTGCCCTACGTGAAGAC
>JBOFIR010000152.1:0-3066 GCA_051650265.1 Cellulosilyticaceae bacterium | reverse complement strand
CTACTAGCAGGTATTGGTGCAGGCGCCATGAATATAGGTTTTATTTATTCAGATCATGTGGTGCAGTTGGCACTTCAAGATGGCGTGGTGCCTCAGCGGGCAAGTATGCTAGGCTGGATACCCGTCTTGATCGGGGGTGTGATCCCTCAGCTGATCTATCCTTTGTATCTGATGATTAAGAATGGAACGTATCGTGATTATAAGAAGGCCCCAGCTATTGCTTATGCCAAAGCACTTTTGACCAGTTTGATCTGGTTCTGTGCGTTGACTTTCTATGCCAAGGGGACGGTGATGCTAGGCGGTTTTGGTGCAGCTATAGGATGGGTGGCTTTTAGTGCAATTGCACTTGTAGTGAGTAACTATCTAGCCATTAGAGTGGGTGAATGGGATGGTTATAGCGCTTCTCGGAAACTTTTGATTCGGGGAAATTTGTTACTCATTATCGCATTTGTACTTGTAGGGATTTCTAACTGTATGTAAGGGTGTTAACAAAGGTATCAGTTGCTCGGTAGGGTGTACTGGTACCTTTTGTGATAAAGTCACAGAAGTTAGGTTTGTCTATGGGGTATGATGGAGAAAGTAATAAATTTCTGGGAGGGTTATCATGGCAAAAATAAAAAGAAAAGCAACTGTTGATACCAATCTGTGTGTGGCATGTGGTGCCTGTGCAAAGGTGTGTCCACTCAAGATTATTACAATAGAACAAGGCGTATTTGCAAACATACAGACAGAGCGTTGTGTAGGGTGTGGCAAATGTGCAAAAGTTTGCCCCGCTTCAGTGATTGAGATGAAGGCAGAGGAGGTAGAATAGATGAAAAAGCAAAAAAAGCAGTTCAAAGATTATATGTGGATTCTGAGTATCCTCTATCTAGTATTAGGGTTCTTTAATATTCTATTTGCTTGGTTGGGACTCTTGTGTTTTACGATACCGATTATCATTTCTTTGGTAGGTGGCGGTAAAAAATACTGTAATAGCTACTGTGGTCGAGGGCAGATGCTGGACCTTATGGGCAATAAACTGAAATTATCAAGGCATAGAGATATCCCGCGTTTCCTAAAGAGCAAGTGGTTTCGCTATGGCTTCTTAGTCTTTTTTATGAGTATGTTTGCCTCAATGTTGGTGACGACTTACTTAGTGCTCAGTCAGGCGGGAGAGCTCAAAGAAGTAGTCACACTGCTCTGGACTTTCAAAGTACCTTGGCACTGGGCAGATACGCGTATGGTTGCCCCATGGGTAGCCCAGTTTGCATTTGGATTCTATAGTTTGATGCTTACCTCTACAATACTAGGGATCGTCACCATGATGCTTTATAAGCCAAAGTCCTGGTGCGTGTATTGTCCGATGGGAACGATGACACAGCTGATCTCCAAGGCGAAATACAAACCAGACAAAGACATAGGATGTCAGAGTGGCTGCTCATCTTGTGGGCATTCTTGTGAGAGAAAATAAATAATAGGCGCAGAAGATCAGGCGTTATGAAAAGAGAAACGTAGCAGGCTACCATCAGGTAGAATGCTACGTTTCTTTGGTTTAGGAAAGACTATCGGCAATAGCTCTAAAGAGTGCAATGGTCTTGAATTCGTGGTCTTTTTCCATAAACTCAGGACAAGCACTGGTCTTGACGATGATTACCTGCTTGGCAGGATTCACATAGATCCACTGGCTATAGATGCCGATAGCCATGAATTCACCTTCATCACCTTCTGGCATCCACCACTGATACCCGTAGCCGAGCTGATCAAAGGTCTTGTTGTTTGGACCTGGGCATAGCTGAGGCGCTGTGGTATCTACAGAATCTTTGATCCACTGGGCAGGGATGATCTGCTCCCCGTTCCAATTGCCTTGATGGAGGTAGAGCCTACCAAAGCGACCATAGTCACGGAGTGCGACGCTGAGCCCGCCCATAGCGAGCTCTGTATCATTGCTCAGTGTCCAGTAGGCATCGTTTTCCATACCGATGCGTGTCCAGATTTTCTCCTCCATGTAGTCACCGAGGCTACGGCCTGTAGCATTGGTGATGATGGTCCCTAGAATCTCTGTATTGATACTAGCGTATTTTCTAAAGTCGCCAGGGGTCTGCTCAAGTTTCATCTTGGCGATGGACTGCATGGCTGGTTTGCCAAGGAGCATGGAGATGGAAAGCTTGCTCATATCCGTGTCTTCATCAAAGGCGATGCCAGAGGACATCTGGAGGCAGTTCTTGATGGAGATGCGTGCCAGCTCGGTTCCCTCAAAATCAGGGATGTACTTGGCGATCGAATCCTCGACACTGTCTATGTAGCCTTCAGAGACTGCGATCCCCATGAGGGCAGAGACAAAGGATTTGCAGACAGAGTTGGAGGAGAGGAGCGTCTGATCAGTAGCGCCCAAAAAGTAATTTTCGTAGGTGATTTGATCATTGGCAATGACCAAAAGGCCACTGGTATCCGTGTCTTCTAAGAACACGTCGGTGTTATAGGTTTGGCCACCAAAAGTAAAGGATTCAGGAAGTGGCTTTGGGTTATTGGTGAAGGCAAAGACATCTGTTCCTTTATTGATTTTTTTGGTAGGTTGAATCTGATACATCGTTTGGAAACCTTTGGCTAGGTTTTCTTCCTTGAAGGCAGAGAGTGAGGTATAGAGTAGTTTGAGTTGCTGTAAGAATTTTTTTGACATATGAAAGACTCCTTTCAGTAGTGATATTTCTTTTTATATTTCAAGAAATAAGTGATGGATAACATCAGGCCGAGTATTTCGGCTACGGGTGTTGCGAGCCATACACCTGTGACACCGCCCAAGAGTGCAGGGAGGAGCAAGATGCATAGGACAGTTAAGACAAAAGTTCGCGTGAAGGCAAGTACTGCAGAGACCCAGCCGTTTGAGAGTGCTGTGAACATACCACTTGTAAGGGTGTTGAGCCCTAGGAAGAGTAAGCCGATGGAGCAGATCCGATTGCCTGTGACAGCGAGGTGATACACAGGATTGGATGGGCTTGTAAAGACGCCTACCAAAGCTTCAGTGAAGCAAATAGAAAGGATACAACCGATCACAGAGACGCAGGCAACAAAACGGATATTGATCTGAAT
>JBOFIR010000151.1:0-4195 GCA_051650265.1 Cellulosilyticaceae bacterium | reverse complement strand
GGATACCATTTGGACTTATGAGGCTACTGAAGATATGACATTGGAAATGACATACGTGTTAAATGCAATCAAAGGAAATGTGAAATTGGTTTTAATTAATCCTGATGGTTCACTTACTGATGTGATAGAAAGAAGTGACCAGGCTACGTTTACAGATTATGCGACAAGTACGCTCTCAATTAAAAAGGGAACTAATAGATTGAAATTGGTGGGGAGTAAAAACTGTAGCGTTGAGTTTGAGATAACAATGTCTTGTGGGGAATTTAAGGCGCTAGGCATGTAAAGTATGAAAAATCTATTGAAGATTAAAAGATTTGCCATTAGGTATGGCCCCAAAACTTAGGAAAACGAGGTTTGGGGCTTTTGTGTTTTAAGGAATTAATCGCATTGTGCCCTACCCCTGAACTTAGGAAACTAGGTTCGGGGGTTTTTCGTTTGGAGGGATTATGTATAGGGCAGGTATCGGGTAAAATAAGCGTATAAAAGCAGGGCTAGTGTAGCAGGCTAGAGCAAGAGGCGTATGTCAAATAAGCCGACAAATGAAGCTTTAAAAAGACAGGAAAAAATCAAGGCATCCTGTTAAGATAAAAGGTGGTCAAAAAGAAGGAGGCGGTCATATGAACTGGATTGTGTTAATAGGTAGTGCACTGGAGTTTATAGAAGAGGAATTAGGTAATCCTAAACTTTCATCACAACTTGTAGCCAAGCAGATTCATGTCAGTGAATCCCATTTTATACGTGCATTTCATATACTTACAGGCTTTACGCTATCTGAATATATAAGGAATCGCCGTCTATGTATAGCTGGAGATCAGCTACAAATGGAGGGGATACCGATTGGTGAAGTGGCACTTAACGTGGGTTATGAGTCACCAGAGGCTTTTTCAAAAGCCTTTAAGCGCTTTCATGGGGTGAATCCTAGTGAAAGTAGAAATGTGCCACTCAAAGCATTTTATCCGATGGAGGTGAAACTCATCTTAACCCAAGAGTGTCCGTTGAAATATAGCATAGAGGAAAAGGCTGAAATTTATCTAAGTGGGACCACACAAGTCGTGCCAAGTGATGACGATAGGGCAACGGCATATCTTTGGGCGCGGTGTGAAGCGAATGGTTACTTAGATGAATGTTGTCAGTTTGCTCACTTTGAAACATTAGTAGGGGTATCCACAGAAGAAGGCTATACAATCAAAGCCAAGTGTAGAAGGCAATCTCAGGACACAGCCATTATATTGCCAGCAAGTAAATGGGCAGTTTTTGCATGTGAAGGCGATTATCCAGACTCTATTCTTAAGACTTGGAATCAAATTTATGGGAGCTGGATTCCCAAAACAGATTATACCCTTGCAGAAATTCCGCAATTAGAAGTTTATTTTGAGACGGAAGAGGACTATAGCTGTGAGATCTGGCTACCTATAAAAAATTAAATCCATGAAGAAGCAGACATAAGAGGCTGTTGAAAGACAGGCGAAGTAAAGAAAAACTATGATAGGATAGGTGAGAGGATGGAGAAGAAAGGTGAGTTGTTTGCGCAGGGAAAAATAAATACGGGTCGGCAACTTGAAATAGATATGGCCAGAGGGCTTGCAGTATTGTTTATGATCATTATTCATGTACAAATTTATTTTGCAAATCCAGTAACGACAGATAGTTATTTGGCAGGTATCAATGACTTTTTGGGGGATATACCTGCAGCGCCTATGTTTATGTTTTTGCTTGGAGTAGGGATAAATTATAGTCGCAAAAATGATGCTGCCTTGACGTTCAAACGTGGGATAGGGCTGCTAGTGATGGGGTATGCACTTAATTTGATCAGGGGATTGGTACCGGGCATCATAAGAGCTTACACTTACTGGGATGTCTATTATCTCTATGAAGGGATAGAGGAACTGCTCTATGTAGATATTTTACAGTTTGCAGGTTTGGCAATGATGCTGTTTGGGGTATTTAAGTATCTCAAGTTACAAAAGGTAGCGATTGGGCTAACGGGGATCGGCTTAGCACTTTTGAATTTTGTCATGCTACCCCAACAGACAGAGACTTTGCTAGCTTCAGCCATTACGGGTTTATTTTGGGGAAGTCATGAATCTATTTATTTTCCATTTTTGACATGGATTTTTTATCCGATCGCAGGCTATTTATTTGGGAGCTACTTGATTCGTTGTAGCGATAAGAAAAGGTTTTATCAGCTGAGTGCGATTTGGGGAACGCTTATTTTTATAGTGGGAACTTATTACTTTAATGAGGTGTTAGGGATCCCAAGTGGTTTAGCAACAGATACAGGCTATTACCATCATATCCTGACAGATAATATCACCTTTACAGCATTTGTGATTGTGGAGATCGCTGTGCTAAGTTTTTTGATACCCTTTATACCCAAAGTCCTCCTGACTATTGCAAAGCGATGGAGCAAAAATGTGACATCTCTTTACTGTATTCATTGGGTGATCATCACATGGCTTGCATTAGTGATTCCAATGGGTAGCTTGAAGATGGCACCTTTTATTGTACTAGTGGGTGTAATCGTGGGAGTGAGTGATGTGATTGCTTATTTTTATGGCCAGATCAAACAACGTAGGGGTCGGTGAACCGTTGAGTAGGATTGAGAGATTTTGTGCATGAGGCACGCTAAGAGAAAGGAAAATAAAAAATGAAATTAAGATTGAATAAAAAAAATACCATGATTACAGTGACAATCATGAGTATTTTAGTAGGGTGTTTGGGCGTAAGTGCCAAATATCCTGGTGGAGAAGCGAATAAAGCAGTAGAGTACCGTGATGTAGTGATCGTTGGAGGCGGTATTGCGGGACTGACATGTGGTTATTATTTAGAAAATGATGATTATGTTATCCTTGAAAAAAATAGCTCTATAGGTGGGCGTACACTTTCAGGCATGCATAATAACTTTACTTATGCAAAGGGGACGGAATATTTAGGCACACCAGAAAGTCCTCTCACAGAAATGATTGATGAACTGGGGTTAGAACCACAAGAGATTCCATCACCAATGGATGCTTACTTTGATGGTAAGGATTTTTATTATGGAGAAGAAGGGATCAAGCGATATCTGATTACGAATAGTAGCTATGATGCCTATGAAGAGTTTACAGAGCTTGTATTAGAGGCTTATGAGGACTATGATGAGGTGACAGATTTATATTACAATGCTAAGGCTAAAAGGCTAGATAATATGTCTGCAAGACAATGGTTAGTGAATCATAAAATCCCAGAAGTATTTATCAAAAAGTATAATGTAAGCGCTAAGGGATTGTTTGGTGCAAACATGGATGAAATATCTGCATTAAGTTTTATCCCCGAAGCAGCTTATGACTATGAGGAAGAAGAGCTAGAAGAAATAGACTATGATGATTATGATGCAGAAGATTTGGAAGAAGAATATGTAGAGGCAACACAAGAAGCATCTGGATCTTATTCATTTGTTAAAGGCCTAACAGAGCTTACAGATAAATTAGGAGAAGTAATGGGTGACAAGATTAGATACAATAGCCGTGTAACGAGCGTCGTGAAAAAAGGACGTAACTATGAAGTGAGTTATGCTGGCAAAGATGGAAAGGCCTCTAAGATAATCGCTGAAAGTGTAGTACTTGCAGTACCAGCACCAGAAGCATTAAAGATAGCAAGCAACGCCCTTTCGAAAGAAAAGGTTAATCTAATGAGTCAAGTTGACTATGCATCTTATGCAACAGTTGCTTTATTTTCTGATGAACCCATATTCAATAAAGCGTTTGACTTAGCAGTGCCAGATGATTACTTCTTCACAGATATTTATGATGCCACATGGACAGAAAGATATTATGATGAAGACAAAAAAGATATACCAGCTTCTATTATGTCGGTATACGTTGCACCAAAAGTAAGCACAGACCATACTTTAGATACACTCAGTGATGAGAAATTACTCAACAATATTTATAAGGATTTAGATAAGATTTTCCCAGGTGCAAGTCAAAAAATTACAGGGTATGATATCGAAAGATTCCCATACGCTTACCCAGTTATGACAAAAGGTGCCTATAAGAGATTAATGCGATTAAATGATCTGAATACAGGAACACTTATTTTAGCAGGAGACTATATGATTTATCCAACCTTCGAAGCGGCGGTAGAATCAGGTTATAATGCAGCAGAAGAAATTAACTAGAGCAGAAGAGCGCGCATGAGGCGCTCTTTTTTTGAG
>JBOFIR010000150.1:0-41272 GCA_051650265.1 Cellulosilyticaceae bacterium | reverse complement strand
ACCAAAGGGTTCAACAGCAGTGACAACTGTTCCAGACAGTGTGACAGATAGTACAGTTGATGTAGGATACTGGAATGAATAGGTTTAAAATAAAAGCCACGTTCGTGTGAATGTGGCTTTTTCTAAATCTGTACATAAGAATAAGTAACTGAGGGATTCATATGACGACTATTATCTTTATCCTATTAGGTTTGATTATAGGAAGTTTCCTCAATGTCTGTATCTACCGTATCCCTGAGGGACAGAGTATCAACTATCCGCCGTCGCACTGTCAGAAGTGTGCGCATCGGTTGGGGGTATTTGACTTAGTACCAGTGGTGAGCTGGCTGTGCCTGAGGGGCAGATGCAGATACTGTGGGGAACCGATTAGCCCGAGGTATATGGGCATAGAAGTATTAAATGGCTTGATGTATGGCTTGGCGATTGCACACTTTGGATTGACAGTAGAGGGAATCATGGCTTGCGGCTTTATTTCTGTTGTCGTTGTGCTCACTTTTATAGACATAGATCATATGCTTTTGCCAACTGGTGTGACCTTGGTAGGTTGTGGGATTGCTGTGATTGGTAGAGGCGCTCAGAGTGTGATGAGTGGTGACTGGAGTTATCTGACTTCGGGGCTACTTGGAGGGCTACTGGGCTATGGGGTGTTTGCCCTACTCTTTTATGTGTGTTTGTGGTTACTGAAGAAGGAAGGTATGGGGTATGGTGATGTGGAGTATCTAGGGATGCTTGGCTTATTTACCTCACCTATGGGGGTGTTTTTGATTCTCCTTCTAAGTTCTGTCAGTGGTGCCATCTATGGGCTTGCGCTCTATGGCATTCATAAGGAAAGTCGGCCGTTTCCTTTTGGACCGTTTCTCAGTATGGGTGGCTTGATCGCCTTCTTTTATGGCAATCAGCTGATCAGCTGGTATTTTGGCTTATTTTTGTAGAGGTGAAGACAATGGATGGCAAAGTAAAGATGCAGGGCATGACACTGGTAGAGGTGGTTGTGGCCACAGCTTTATTTGCCATTTTTTTGTGTCTATCTCTGGGATTATGGCAGATGGCAGTGGGCCATAGACGACAGCTACAGCAGCGACTAGAAGCGGAGCGCAACCTAGAGCAGATGGTGGACTTCATGAAAGAGGAGATCGGACTGGCGCAGTCTGTGTGTATCTTTGTCGATACAGATGGCAATCTAGGGACAGTGGGGAGCCAGGATATCAGGCATCCAAGGCACAACCAGGATGAGCTGGCGCAGATTCCCACCACGCCTATGAAGCTGGAGCGTCTCGTCTTTGAATACAATACAGAGAAGGAAAAGATCCTGTATGCCAATCATGGCGAGATGACTTTTCAAAGTCAGCAGGTAGGTGACAGACTAGGGTGTGTATGGGTGGTGTGTGACGAGACAGGGCGATTGGTGACCTTTGCGGTAGAAGAAGCGCCACAAGAGAGAGAAAGTACACCGATGCAGATCAGGTGGACAGAGGATATGGGTTACAAAAAATAAGGGGTGTGTAGACAAATGATGAAGAAGATGCTGGGCATTGAACTGAGTGATGGGTGGATCAAGATTGTAGAACTCAAAGAAAAGAGAAAAAAATGGGAGGTAAAGGCGGCGGTGAAGCTAGAGACCCCATGTCAGGCGATCGTAGAGGGTGAATTGGTGGGACAAGATACTGTCTATAGGCTGATCAAGGAGCAGCTTGGCCAGATGGGTGTGAGAAGTAAGAAGGTCTGTGTACGGATCAGTAGCAAGCAGATCTTGACCAAGTATATGCCGCTACAGGCCAACTCGGTGAAAGAGGCCAAGCGGATGATCAAAGACAAGAAGGATCTCTACTTTCCTGTAGAGGGCGACTATGTGATCGATGCAGCCATCACAGGGGAGAAGCGTGGCCAAGAGTTAGGGGCCCTCATGGTGGCAGCGCCAAGTCGTGTAATCCGGCCAGTGATCGGGTTGATGGATCAGCTAGGGCTCAAGGTGGCGGCTATCAGTATCCCATCTTATGGCTACTGCAAAGTATGTGGGTCAGAGACGGCCATCGTGGTGGAGGTCGGTGAGGCGATGAGTTTACTGAGTTGTATCGATCAGGGGAGCTGCAAGGCGGTGCAGCAGGTGAGCTTTGGGATGCGTGATGTGGAGCGTGCACTCGTGAGTGAGTTTGGTGCAGGAGAAACAGGAGATGTGAGCCGCTTCTATGAGAAATATATGATGCTTTATCCTGAGACTGAGCCAGAGAACAAAGAGTTCGTTAGTCACTATGTGAGTGCAGTGGTGACAGCTACTATGGAGGAGCAGCTGGTCAATGAGATCCAGAAGATGATGCTCTTCTATGAAGGGGAAGTGCGAGGCAGCCATGTGGATAGGATCTATGTGACAGGAGACTGTAGCAGTATCAAGGGATTGACTGCGTATCTAGAGGGGCAGATAGGGGTGCCTGTAGCGTATTTGGTGCCAGATGTGCACTTCGAGTCTAGGAGCCTACGAAGTGTGAAGCAGGACCTCCCTGCCTTTGCCAATATTCTCTGCCTGACTACGGCTATGGCTTAGGGGCGGTGAGAGATGAAGGGGCTCAATCTCTTACCACTCCCATATCAAAAGGCCATTAGGCGTAACCGTTATCAAAAAGTGATCTTGGTAGGCATAGGCGGTCTGTATCTCGTCAGTGGGTATCTGATGTGGCGACCGAGCGAGCATCTTGCTCAGAAGCAGGGGCAGCTGAGGGCACTGACTTACCAGCTTCAAGATACGCGGTTTGAAGAAGTGAAGGCGCTCTCTGGGAAGAGAGATCAGCTAGCGTCAACTGTCGCTCAGGGCGAAGCACAGATCCGGCAACTCTCGGCCCGTACCTTTCCTATAGAAGTACTCCTTTATAATCTCCTCTATGGCATGCCAGAAGGGATGCGGTGCACCCGCCTCATAGTTGAGGGAAAGACACAATCTGTGGTGATTGAAGGGGAAAGCAAACATCACAGTGACACCATGAATCGGCTTAGGCGTATCAGGTCCATCTATCCACAAGATGAGGTGGACTTTGTTGTTGAAAAAAATAGTGAGGGTACTTATACCTTTCAGATTGTACTCACACTGAAGGGAGCGGCCAATGCGCAATCTTAGTCGGCTCATCGTCCTCGCTAGTGTGTTATTTGTTCTGGCATGGGTCGTATATGGACGTACGTTAGCAGTGTGGTATGCGCAGCAAACGCTGGCAGTAGAGCAGTCATTAGCCACAGCGCAGATGGAAGTGGCACAGCTAGAGGGACACCTGACCCGATTGGATCGCTTAGAGGCAGAGGTAGCAGATCTGGGGATGCTTGTAGCAGGTATTCAGAGACAACTCCCTCCAAGAGAAGACCGTATGGCACTATGGACAAGGTTGGAAGACTTTGCTAGGGGCTATGATGTGACCGCAGTCACGATGGGCTGGTTAGGTGAGACGATAGATGAAGCGACGCAGCTAGGTGTGAGCCATGTGGCACTAAGCTATAGTAGTAGTTATGAGGAGAGTATGCGGTTACTTGGAGGATTGCGGGAGCAACGCCACTTTCATGAGATAGAGACGCTCGATATGGAGTATGGCGATGAGGCGAAGGCAGATCAGTCTGTGCGCACCACTGTGGAGTTGGGCGTATACTATGATCCTAGGCACCTCCCTAATCCGGTGACACAAGATCTATTGGGTCTAGTAGGTGCAAGCGAAACACATGTAGAAGAGGCGCCAATGGGAGATCAGGCATTATGGCAAGTCCGTCATCTTGGGGTGATAGATGATAGGAATCGCTATGAGGTGACTGGCAATGACCGGCAAGGGAAGCCTTATGTGATTACGGTGGCGAGTCAGGCACCACCGCAGGTGAGTCAGACGCGTATGGGGGCATCTTGGTATCTTGTAGTAGAGACTTTAGAAGGTGAGCAGGTGCAGCAATGGCTGGGCGAATAAGAGGTGGCATGAGTTATGTGGAGGTACTGGGAGCTCTCCTCATCATTAGTCTGATTGGGACAGTGGTCATGGGTGCAGTACAGCTCAGTACGCAGTTCAGACAGATGGGGCAGCGTGCCAAGTTGGTCACCCGCGGGGCAGAGGTGATGATGACAGCGGTGCAAGTAGCCTTGGAGAATGCGGATTGGGAGACGCTAGAGGCGATGACCAGTTTGGAAGCACTATTAGGAGAATACGAGCAGACATGGATGGTTGATGAGAAACTAGACTATACGCTTCGGCTCTGGCCAGTGACAGTACAGGCAGGCACCTCTTGGGCGTTCGATCAGACCGCTGACCCAGATCTGACACTGCACTTAGGTGATTCGCAGTGGAGAGAGGGCGGTAACTTGAAGATGACACTCACTAATGCAGCGAGCTATGCCTTTGATATGCGTCAGCTGAGTGGACAGTTTGTCACCAATACGCCTTGGCCGAGTGATGTGATGGGGGAGTTAGCCACTGAACTGACGCAGCGAGGCTCTTATTACCAGATGCTGATCACTAAGGGAAGTGTGAGTGGTGCTGCCAAACTGGCGGTCACTCAGACGCTTGGAAGTGAAGCCATCACACTCACGATTCAGGCGCAGGGGGCAAGTGCACCCAAAGCCAAGCGGGTGACCTGTGTGATTGATGGCACACAGCTTAAGCAAGATAAGCGAAGTGGCATGACGCTACATGTGGTGAATGAGAGCAAGGTGAAAGTATTACTCAAGCTGGTCGGTGATCCGGAGGAGCTACGTGCACTACCACTGACATTAGATCCAGTAAATGAGGCAATCGATGTGATCTATCAATCAGAGAATGATGGAAGGGACTACTATGTGGCTGTGCTATCTGTAACGGATGAGACGGGGCGCGTAGGCAAAGAGCTCCTGCGTCTCGTGGGGATCCCAAAGGAGGTAGTAGATGAAAAATAGTAAACAGCGTGGTGCGGCATTGCTCATCGCAGTTATCATGATGCTCGTACTGACACTCGTCAGTAGCCATTTGCTCACCCTGGCGAGTACCGCGTATCGGACAGACCAGATCAGGCGCTATACGAGCAATACGTCGGTCCATAGTGAAGCAGGGGTGATGCAAATGGTGAACCAGATGAATCAGGCGTTGCTGAACTATGGGCCTGCCTTTTTGGAGCCTATGAAAGGGATGATGGCGCAGCTTACTGACGAAGAACAAGAAGTTGTGGTGTGTGCCTATGCCTTTAGGTGGCTTGGTGCGCAGTACTTTGAACAGATAGGGAGTGAGGCCAATCTGAGTGTCAGTGGACGTAAGCGGCTTAGCTATACTTTGGAGACGGAGCAAGCGATTCCAGGCATGATGACAGAGATGCGCATGGGAAGTTATGTGAAAGGGATGAAGACGGATAGCTCAGGTTGGCTCGGGACATTGCCTCCATCACAAGTGGCATCACTTAGTGACTACAAGCAGGTGGGTGTGCTACTCACTCAGCTGGAGAGCGCATCACGCGAAGGGGACCTGACTGCACTTCGGCTCAGCCTCCAGCAACTTCGGGAGGAGATGGCAAAGGCGCACCTTGTAATAGAAAGTATCGCCCAGACCAAAGAAGGGATTGAAATTTTTGATACTCAGCAGCGTATTGGACGTGTGAGGCTCCAAGCAACTGAGGAAATGGGAAAGCTGATCTATCAGGCAGGCGTGAGCTGGCGAGAGAGCCCACCTCAGGCATTGGCGCAAGAAGTATTCTGCCTAGGAGAGATCGTAGGTAGAGACAAGCTGGTAGTAGAAGGCGTACTGAGACAGTCATCAGCAGACGAAGGATTGGAGACGGTCGTAAGTGATGAAGCGGTGGCGTTATGGCGGACGCAGGTGGGACCACCTGATGATGGTATAGTGTATAAGGATACATCTGTGACTGCTATCGATCTCGCAAGCTTGCAGGGGACATCTGATGCCTCCTTACTGATCTTGGAAGGTGATACGCCTAAGCGGCTCTACACCAGTAGGCCAGATCACCCTTGGCGTGGGATCATTCTTTCCTATAGTCCATTGGTGCTAGAAGGGCCTATGCTATTAGAAGGTGCTGTACTCGTAGAAGGGGATCTGGAGATCACGTCAGAGGGGGTACGTATCGGGCAAAATAGAGAAGTATTCTTTGAAATAGGCGATAAAATCTTGCAAGAGCAGCTCCTCGAATCAGGTATCTGGCATGGCGCAGGGAAGTCAGATCGTATGCTACGGCGTGATGGGACTTTCGTAGCAGAAGGCGCAGTTGCTGAGGTGGTGCTAGAGGTGATGTATGATGGACACATGGTAGATAGAAAGGGGTCCGATGCATGGGAAAACAAATGAGATGGCAAGGGGTAGTTGGGTTGATAGCGCTCATACTTGTGGGCTGTAGTCAAGAAGGAGTACTACCCATTAGTGAGGGGGCACAGGCATGGGCGATAGCCGCAGAGGGAGAAGTGGTGCGACAAGAGACACAAGCACAACTGATTGCGCAACTGGAAAACTGGTTTGAGGCGCAGCTCACACCCTTCACCTGGGAAGAGTATAGCTACGGGGCACCTGAACAGATCGGTACGCCTGTGATCAAGGCGAAGATTCGCGGTGAGGGTATAGATCACTATGAAGTGGCGGTGATCACCACCCGTATAGCCATGCCCAATGCCCAAGGCATGGCTGAATGGGGGATGCTTTATCCCCATAACGAGACTACGCCGGACAGAGTGAGGCTAGAGGAGACATATTGGCTCACCTATGAGCAGGAGAGGCAGAGCCTTCGGCCACTCGCATCGGAAGATGTACGCTACCAGCGGCTAGCGTATGATGAGGCAGCGGTGATGCCTGAGTCCTTGCGATTAGCATTTCAGTCACTCATCGGACAACCCGCCTCTTTTTTTCAAGGCTATACCCAGCTAGAGGACGATGGGAAGCAGAAGTACTTGATGACCAATGACATAGACTCTGAACACTACTATCTCCCAGAAAGGCAGATTGCGCTACGGTATCCAGATAGCCTAAGTCCCTACGGGCTGGGGGAACAGATCGTGATTGATTGGGCAGGTCAAGAGGAGACGATCAGTGCTTATGCGACTCAAAAACAAGGGCGGTATCATATTAGTGTGCCGGTTAGCCTATTGCTTAATCACTATAAGAAGGTATATTATAGATATAACTATTTTGTAGGAACAGAAGACGGGAAGATCGAATGGATCCGTTTGGAACGGATTGTTCAAGACGCCCCATAGACTAAAGAATACGAGGTTTTGAAAACATGCTAAAGAGACTCTATCCAAATGACTACATTGAATCAATCTTCAAACTGGATGTGGAGGCACTTCGTCAAAAGGGAATTAAGGGGATTATGTTTGATATTGACAATACCTTGGTGCCTTATGATGTGATGCACCCTACACCAGAGATTATCAGTTTTTTTGAGACACTTAAGGCAAAGGGCTTCCAAGTAGCCCTTGTATCTAACAATACAGAAAACAGAGTGGTACGCTTCAATGAAAAGCTCAAGATTTTTGCTATTCACAAATCAGGCAAGCCAGGGACCAAGAGTTTTCTCAAAGCGATGAAGCTCATGAATCTTACAAGAGATGAAGTAGCAATCGTTGGGGATCAGATCTTCACAGACGTATTTGGTGGCAATCGCAGCGGGATCCATACAGTACTTGTGGTACCTGTTAGTGACAAAGATGAGTGGATCACAAAGGTTAAGCGAGGTATAGAAAGACAGGTGATTAGACGCTATGAAGCAAGTAGCAGACGCAATCAAAGGTAGCACGCGCATTTGTGGTGTGATCGGTGATCCGATTGGGCACACCTTATCACCTATGATCCACAATACGCTCAGTCAGGTGCTAGGTCAGGAGATGACTTATGTGCCTTTTCATGTAAGAAGTGAAGGGCTTGACGCGGCGATACAGGGGGCCCATGCACTAGGGATCAGAGGGCTCAATGTGACGATGCCTCACAAGCAAGAGGTGATGAAGGCACTTGTTGCCATTGAGCCTTGGGCACAAGAAGTTGGTGCTGTGAATACACTGGTTTATGAGGATGCGGGCTACAAAGGTTACAATACAGATGGCTATGGCGTGCAAAAGACATTGGAGCAGCTGGGCTGTGAGTGTGAAGGACAGAATGTGGCAATCATTGGAAGTGGAGGGGCAGCCTATGCGGCAGCCTTTTTGCTAGCGAAAAAAGCAGGTGCATTGCATCTGTTCAATCGTACCAAAGAGAAAGCAGAGCTATTAGCTACCAAGCTTAGAAGTACGGTACAGATTCCAATCACAGTCTATAGCTTGGATGAAGTGGTACATGAGCCGATGTATCTCGTGGTGCAGACCACAGGGGTAGGGATGGGAAGTCTTGCAGGGCAGATGCCCGAATGCGCGGCGCATCTCTTAGATCAGGCGCAGTTTGCCATGGATATGATCTATAGTCCTTGGGAGACAACTTTCTTAGCAGATGCAAGAGCAAAGGGTGTAAGATGTACCAATGGCTTTGGGATGCTATATTATCAAGCAATTCGTGCCTATGAGCTCATGAATGAGACGGTATGTGATGCAGAAGTTGTCACACAGATCAAAGAAGAGATAGAGATGTATATGGAGCGCAGATGAAATCACGTGGTTTTACACTGTTAGAGATGGTCGCTGTGCTGGCCCTAATTGGTATTGGGTATATTGGTATTCACTTTTCCGTAGGAATGGTGAGCCGCACAGCATTTGAACAAACAATAGAAGAAGTGGTACAGGTGGTGGAACTGGCCCAGACCAGAGCGAGCCTCCAAAACAAAAAGTATCAAGTCATTGTGCTAACAGCACCTTCGGGTGACTGTATTACGTTGCAAAATGAATCAATAGGCGCAGTCTCGGTGCCTCAGGAGCGTGTAAGCTTGCCACGGGGCGTCACTGCGTCGATCAATAATAAAGAGAAGATTGTATTTAATGGGGATTTGTCGCCTTCTCAGGCGGGGACGATTCGTCTAAGTCACGAGAGACTGGGGGAAGTTGCAGAGGTGCGTATCAGGCCTGTGACGGGAAAGGTGGCGGTCTACCGTATGGATCATGAGAGGGAGGAATAGAGATGGCAATTGAAGGTGTCAGAAACTATATGGAGGATCTCGTGGGACTGTATCTACGGGAGATGATGGTGCAGATGGATGTCTGCCCATGCGAGAAGTGTACCAAAGACGTATTTGCTATAACGCTCAACAGTCTCAAGCCTATGTATGTGGTAACGAGTAAAGGGCAGGCAATGGTCAAGACGCATCTTTTGGAAAGTCAGTTCAAGGCAGATGTGATCGCTGCTTTGATCTGTGCGTGCAAAAAGGTGAATGAAGAGAAAAGGCATGAATCATAAGATTTATCTAGTGGGTTTCATGGGATGTGGTAAGACGACGATAGGTACACTCCTCGGCAAACGGATCGGGATCAAAAGTATTGATCTTGATGACTACATCATCCATGAAGCCAAGATGCGTATTCCTGAGATTTTTGAGAAGTATGGTGAAGGCTATTTTAGAGAGTTGGAGCATACGTGTCTTTGTAAGGTAGGAGAAGGTGGTGCGGGAATCATTTGTACAGGTGGCGGCGTTGTGGGTCGCAGGGATAACCGAGCCTTTCTCAAAGACGCCCTGTGCATCTATCTCAAAGTTGACTTTGATATTTTGTATGGACGCATCGCAGAAGATAGCAATAGGCCACTGGCCACAGATTATGAGCGCCTCAAAGCGCTCTATGAGTCGCGGCAGGCATGGTATGAAGAAGTGGCAACTTATCAGATTATAGGTGATGAAAAAACGCCTTTGCAAGTGGTGGATGAGCTGATACAATTGATAAAATAGAGGTGTAAGATGAAAATTGCAATTATTAATGGGCCGAATCTGAATTTTTTGGGAATCAGAGAGCCGCATATTTATGGAAATGCATCTTTAGAAAGTTTACAAAATGAGCTTGTAGCATATGCTAAGGCAAAGCACATTGTTTTGGATTTTTTTCAGTCCAATCATGAAGGGGCAATTATTGACTATCTTCAGCAGTGCTATCATGAAGGCATAGAAGGAATCGTGATCAATCCAGGTGCACTCACCCACTATAGTTATGCCCTAAGTGATGCCATTAAAAGCGTAGCGATCCCAACGGTGGAGGTACATATTTCAAATATCCACGCAAGGGAAAGCTTCAGACAGCACTCTGTGACAGCTGCAAGCTGCATAGGGATCATTGGTGGCTTTGGATTTGATAGCTACAAACTTGGTATAGATGCACTTGATTACAACAGAAAAGAGGCAAATACATGAAACGCATTGAAAAATTAAGAGAAGGCATGGCAGGACGTAGCATCGATGCACTCCTTATTGGCAGTCATGCCAACGTGGCATACCTCAGTGGCTTTACCGGGTCAAACGGGATGCTCTACATCTCAAAGACAAGTCAAAAGCTCATCACTGATTTTAGATATATGGAGCAAGCAGCGGGTCAGGCACCTGAGTTTGAGATAGTAAACCAAGGCAATGTAGGGCTTATTGGTACAGCCATCGCGCTTGCAAAGGAAGAAAAAGCTTGGCATATTGGGTTTGAAAGTGCTCATACTAACTACAGTACGTTCAAGACTTTTGAAAGCTATGAAGGCTTTACTTTTGTAGGGACAGAAGGGCTAGTAGAGACACTAAGACAACGCAAAGATGGGGCGGAGATAGAGAGCCTACGCAAAGCAGAAGCACTTGGCGATCTAGCTTTTTCTAAGATTGTGCCATTTATCACAGAAGGCTACAAACAGGGGCTCACTGAGACTGAGGTTGCCCTTGAGATCGAACGCATCATGCGTATGGGTGGTGCGAGCGGCACATCTTTTAACCCGATTGTTGCAGCAGGTGCAAAGTCTTCTCTTTGTCATGCGACACCAGGGAGTGAGACATTCAACGAAGGAGACTTTGTGGTGATGGACTTTGGCTGTGTGTATGAAGGGTACTGCTCAGATATGACACGTACACTTGTGATTGGTGAGGCATCAGCGAGGCATCTTGAGATCTATGAGACTGTACTGAGAGCCCAAGAAGCGGCGCTTGCAGCGATTAGGCCAGGTATGGTCTGTAAGGAGATTGACAAGATTGCCAGAGATATCATCACAGAAGCAGGCTATGGGGCGTACTTTGGGCATGGACTGGGCCATTCAGTGGGTCGTGAGATCCATGAGAATCCAAGGTTCTCTATGCTAGATGAGACGGTACTTGAGCCAGGGATGGTACTTACTGTAGAGCCAGGGATCTATGTGCCAGGGTTTGGGGGTGTCCGTATAGAGGATATGGTTGTGGTGACAGAAGATGGCATCATGAACCTTACTTCATCACCAAAACAGCTGATCACCATCAAATAGACAAAAAATCGTTGAAAAAAATGTCAATGTAGTTTAAACTAGATTAGGAAAAACAGATTAGGAGGAACGACCATGATTCAAGCAGGCGATTTTAAAAACGGCGTTACAGTCGAATTTGAAGGCAATTTACTTCAAATTATTGAATTCCAACACGTAAAACCAGGTAAAGGTGCTGCCTTTGTTCGTTGTAAACTTAGAAATATTAAATCAGGTGCGGTTATTGAAAGAACTTTCCGTCCATCTGAAAAAATGCCAAAAGCACATATCGACCGTAGTGAGATGCAATACTTATACAATGATGGTGAGTTATTCCACTTCATGGATATCAACACTTACGATCAAATTGCTCTTAACGCAGACGTTTTAGGCGATAGCTTAAAATTCGTTAAAGAAAACGATATGGTAAAAATGCTTGCACACCAAGGTTCTGTATTTGGTGTTGAACCACCAATCAACGTTGAACTTGAAATCACTGAGACTGAGCCAGGAATCAAAGGTGATACAGCTCAAGGTGCTACTAAACCAGCGATCGTTGAAACTGGTGCAAGAGTAATGGTACCATTATTCATCGAGCAAGGTGAAACAATCCGTATCGATACACGTACAGGTGAATACATGAGTAGAGCGTAAGCTCATACTTTTCTAAGAGATGTCCTTTGGGGCATCTTTTTTTGTGCCCAAAAGTTCTAAAGGGGGACACGCCTTCATATATTGAACTATCACAGAATTACGAAGGAGGAATAGGTCATGAGAGAGAGTTTGCTCAAAATCATGCCCCAACATCTGAGGCAGATGCTGGGTGGTGTGCCAGAAAGTCACTGGCAGACGATGCAGGAGCTGCGGCTTAGGACAGGCAGGCCGATGATCTTGGTGAGTAATAGTAAGGAATATGGACTTGGAAGTAGTGGGCTATGTGAGGTTGGAAAAAGTTATACAGTCAGTGAGCAAGATATTCAAAGTATCCTCAAATTCATGAGTGGCTTTTCGATGTATGCTTTGGAGGAGGATATTAGGCAAGGCTATATTACCATAGAAGGTGGGCACCGTGTAGGGATCGTGGGCAAGGTCATACTTGAAAATAGGGGCATCAAGACACTCAAACATATTGGGGCACTCAATATTCGTGTGGCACATGAGGTAGTAGGGTGCAGTCAGAAAGTACTCCCTTATCTCTTAGGAAGAGAGCGGGTTTATCATACATTAATCGTCTCACCACCCAAGTGCGGAAAGACGACACTTCTTCGTGATCTGGTGCGGAGCCTCAGCAATGGGTATAGTGGCTATGGGCCTTATACTGTAGGCCTTGTGGACGAGCGTTCTGAGATTGCAGGCTGTTATATGGGGGTGCCTCAAAATGATGTGGGACCACGTACAGATGTACTAGATGGCTGCCCAAAGGTAGAGGGGATGCGTATGCTCCTTCGGGCTATGGCACCTGATGTGATTGCCGTGGATGAGATTGGTAGCCAAGAGGATGCAAGGGCTATAGAAGATGTACTTGGTGCTGGTGTATCTATTGTGTGTACAACCCATGGCAAAGATCTAGCAGACTGCTACAAAAAAGAAGGGATCCGCAAGATGATAGAGAGTCGGATGATAGAGCGAGTCGTGATCTTGTCCCATCGGAGGGGTCCTTGCACAGTAGAAGAAGTGATTGATACATCCAAGATACTAGGGAAGGTGGGGAGTCTATGAAACTTTTTGGTCTGCTCATGGTATTTGCAGGTTGTACGTTCATGGGTTTTTTGAGAGATTATCACAAAAAGCAGCATATGAAAGAACTTGAGAATATGATATTTGCCTTTGAACTGCTAAAGTCTGAAATTGACTATGGGCTCACGCCACTTGATGAGGCCTGTAAGAATGTGGCCCGTAGTAGTTTGCCGCAGGTAGGGAGTCTCTTTGGGTATTTTGCAGAGGCGATTGAGAAAAGAGAAGCTGTAGATCTTGGACTGGTATGGCGGCAAGGGATCATGGCCAATCGTCAGGCGCTACATCTAGAGGATAAAGTCTATCCACTCATTGAGCCTTTTGGTGTAGCTGCAGGGTATCTGGACAAGGAGATGCAAAAGAAGAATATTGACCGTGTGCTAGAGAGTCTTCGTCACTTGTATGAAGGGGAACGGGTACACTATGAAAAAAGTAGTAAGTTCAACACTACTATGGGGATGCTAGCAGGCGCAAGCGTTGCCATACTTTTATTATAAGAGGGGGAATTGAAAGATGATCGATTTTATGATTTTGATGAAAGTAGCAGGCGTGGGAATTATGGCATTTTTCATTTGTAAGGTACTCAAAGAAGTGGGAAGGGATACAGAATCTGCAATGGTTTCCTTGATTGCACTGATCATTGTGTTAGGAATTGCAGGAACCTATATCTATGATCTATTCAAGACGGTGGAAACATTGTTTATGTTCTAGGAGGCGCTTATGGATATTTTGAAATTAGCGGGGTTTGGTGTGGCAGCCATGATACTCATCATGATTGTATCGGAGAATCATAAGCCAACGGCTAATATCCTTCGATTGCTTACAATCACATTAATGCTTCTTGTCATCGTGCCACAGTTAGGTTCAGTATTTGATGTGATCTATACTTTAGCAGACAAGATCAGCTTACAAAACAGTTATTTGCTTATCATTTTTAAAGTCATAGGGATTGCTTATATTGCAGAGTTTGCCTACACCATCTGTAAGGATGGGGGAGAAGAAGCGATTGGGAACAAAATACAATTAGCAGGTAAAGTAATGATCTTGGTATTGGCAGCACCGATTGCCCTAGCCCTTATTGATCTTATTACCCAACTGCTATAGGGGAAGCTAGGGGTGAAGTCAGATGCGAAAGAAGATTTTGCTACTCGTGAGTATACTCAGTCTATGGGGAATGATGCTCATACCAACCTATGGGACGCAGTCCATAGAACCTTCTGAGAAACAAGCGATTTTGCAGCAGCAGATTGACATGCTCAACTGGGGAGCAGTAGATGAGATGGAAGAAGTGCTCAAAAGTGAAGTGCCCCAACTCAGGGACTTTGATCTGAGCGAACAGGTGCTTCGGCTCATTACAGGGCAGGAGCGGTTTTCAGTACAGGCGCTGCTTGGTGCCATTGGGGAAGCGTTCTTTGGTGAAGTTTATACCTATATTGATATTGTGATACGGTTTATCTTGATTGTACTCCTTTGTAGCTTCCTACAGACGCTGACAACTTCTTTTAAGTCCAGCAATGTGACTAAGGTCGGGTTTGTTGTCTGCTATATGCTAGTGATCTATACGATCATGCATTCACTTTTTATGCTGGTAAGTGTGGCAGATACGACGATTCGGCAGCTCTGTGACATGATGTTGGTGGCAGTGCCGACACTACTAGGATTTATGGCGGTATCAGGTTATATCACCTCTTCGGCAGCGCTTGCTCCTGTCATTGTAGGGGGGCTCAACTTGATTGCGTTGGTGGTACAGAGGATCATCTTACCTGCAGTGGTAGGGATTGTGGTCTTGCAGATTGTCAGTAGTATGAGTGAAGAGATCAAAGTGGATAAGCTAGTCAAACTCTTTTACAAGTGGACCAAGTACATTCTCAGAGGCATTTTGATTGCAAGTCTTGCAATCATGGGGATCTACAAAGTGACATTGCCACTGATGGATGTGGCGATGAAGAAGAGTGCCATTACTTTTGGTACAGCATTTATCCCTGTGGTGGGAGATGCAAGTCGTGGGGCGCTCGAGTTTATTATGGCCTGTGCACAGATCGTCAAGAACTCCTTTGGCGTGGGTGTGATTATCTGGATTTGTCTGTTGGTCGGTCTACCGCTCATCAAGATGCTTGCTTATACAGTGCTCTATCATCTTGCAGGTGCGATTGTACAGCCTGTAGGAGAGAGGAAGATGGCAGATATTGCAACGAATCTTGCTAAGGGGTGTGAGTTTATTATGAGTTGTGTGGGGATTGTTGCCATACTATGTGTCGTAGTGATGCTCATCTGTATTAGTATAGGGACAAACTTAACATAGGGGAGGCAAAAGATGAACGGATACTTGCAGTTATTGATATGGACCATGCTTTTTGTTGTATTGATAGAAATGTTTTTTCCAAGTAATGATCTGAAAAAGTATTTGAAGCTGGTACTGGGATTTATCGTTGTTTATACCATTATTTCACCTGTGATCAAAGTTGTAACAGAAGTAAGGGATAAAGATACATTTGAAAGTTATGTGATGTATTATCAAGAGCAGCTTGGCACCAAGCCTGCCTATAGTGAATTTGAGGCCGAGCAGTCAAGGCAGCAAGAGAGCCTGCGAGATGTTTATGAAAAGCAGATTACAGAGCAGGTGGAGCTGATGCTGGAGAAGACTTTTCCAATCACAGTATGCAATGTACGGATTGAGATGAGCGATGATAATATGGACTTCTCTGTGAAAGAAGTGGACCTGGTGATTCAGACCAAGGAAACAAAGGGGGAGGCAGTCAGTGTGCCACGAATCAAGATCGGAGAGAAAGATGAGAGCTTTACCCTAAACGATCAACACGTAAAAGATGAAATAAAAAAATATTTAAAAGAAGTCTATAATTGGGACAAAGATAATATATATATAACAGTACAGCACTAATAGATAAAGGATGTGAGAAAGATGCCAGATCAGAAGCCAGATAAAATGAAGTTGAGCAAGGAGCAGTTACTTGCTCTCGTAGCAGCTGGGGTGATCGGAGTGGGGCTACTTGTAAGTTATTTACCAAAGCCTGCCCGGGAAAAACCTATTGATGACAAGCAAGTGGTGACAGTCAACTCCCAAAAGGAGGAGCTCACCTACGAGGAACTACTTGAAAAGAGACTAGAAGCGATACTTGGACAAATGGAAGGGGCAGGCAAAGTGGACGTGATGGTTACGACCAATGCCTCTAAAGAAAAGGTCCTTGCTTCAGAGGTCGTACATAATACGTCTGATGTTCAAGAAGTTGACGGCGGTGGTGGTACAAGGGCTACCAAAAAATCAGATGAACAAAACAAGATTGTGATGCAAAACGGAAACACACCTTATGTGATTAAAGAGACTAGACCGACGATCGAGGGGGTACTCGTTTTGGCAGAAGGTGGAGATGATGCGCTAGTGAAAGAAAGCATCATAAAGGCAGTTAAATCACTTGTAAGTATTGGCGAGAACAAAATATCAGTATTTAAAATGGTTAAAAATTAGGGGGGTAACAAAAAAATGTTCCAGTTCAAGAGAAACCAAATTATTGTAACAGTTCTTGTATTCATGATTGCCATTGCAGCCTACCTTGGTCTGAGTGAGCCACCTACAACGATGACACCTGATTTAGTCCAAGCTGGCCAAAACGATCCCAATCAAGTCGCCGTAGAAGATATGATGACGGATGATAACTTCTTTGATCAGTTTGCTACAATGGAAACATTACCACCAGATGGTGATGATCTCACATCAAATAGTAGTAATGTTGCTGTGATCGGTGAAGACGAGCCGCTCATCAAAGAAGATGAGCAGCAAGCATCAGCTCATCAGGTAGTGATCACAAAGAAAGCAACTGATAAAAGTGTAGAAGCATCAAGTGGAGAGATCGTAACAGACAAGACAGTGGGTGTGAGCTACTTTGCAGAGGAAAGAATGCTTCGTGAGCAGTCTCGTGCAGCACAAATCGAACAACTCAATGAATGTGTTGCAAACGATGACATGGACCAAGAGACAAAAGCAAAAGCTGCCCAAAGCCTCTTAGTGATCCAAGATCGCATCGAGAAAGAAACAAGTTCAGAATCACTTCTAAGAGCAAAAGGATTCAAAGATGTCTTTGTAAGAATGGATGAAGATACAGTTGATGTTGTTGTCAATGCAGACAAACTTACAGACGAGCAAATCGCTCAAATTGAAGAGATTGTTCATAGAAAAACAGGTTATACAATGGGGCAAATTAAAATTTCTTGTTTGAAAGTGAATGCAGAGTCAAATAACAAATAATAATAAAAGTAGCCTACGTTTGCGATGTAGGCTACTTTCTCTATGTCTTAGTTCTTTACACGTGTGTGGATATTGTATATAATAAAACGTAGAATAGTTTATGCTTTAAGCATAAAGTTGGGAGGCATTACTGTGGAAGAAAACAAAGTAATCGATATGAATGTTGAAGAAGAAATAGGACAAGTACAAATCGCAGACGATGTCATTGCAGTAATTGCTGAGATCGCAGCATTAGAAGTAGAGGGTATCATCAGTGTTGGTGCAGGTAAGCCAGATATCGTACAATCTATTAGAGGCAAGAAAGCATCAAAGGGAATTCGTATTGAAGTAAGCGAAGACCAAGTGTTTGTTGATATTGTTGGGACAGTCAAATATGGCGTGAAGATTCAAGACGTCTGTTTAAAAGTTCAAGAAAAAGTAAAGAATTCTATTGAAACAATGACCGGACTCGATGTTAAAGCTGTTGATATTCGCATAGCAGGTGTTTATTTCCCAAAAGAAAAATTAGCAGAAGAATACTAGATAGAACAAACGAGCTAACCCACCTACGGGTTAGCTTGATTAATAAGGAGGCTCACATGACGAGACATGAAGCAAGAGAATTAATTATGAAAATGCTTTTCGAAGCAACTTTCCACCCAGAAGAGGATGCACAGGCAATCCTTGAGGCGAATACACAAGATGTAAAAGGTAAGATCAAAACTTTTATTAATGAAGAATTCCTAGGTGTACTGAGCCGTAAAGAAGAGCTTGATGAAGTGATCAATGCGAGCTCAGCGAATTGGTCTTTATCACGTATGGCAAAAGTAGACCACATGCTTCTCCGTATGGCGATCTACGAGATCAAATTCCAATCAGAGGACATTCCTCAAAAAGTAGCAATCAACGAAGCAATCGAACTTGCAAAAGTATATAGTACGGATAAATCACCTAAATTTATCAATGGTATTTTAGGAAATGTAGTCAAATCAATAGAGGGATAATCAATGAAAAGAAAAGTCGTTGCAGTCTCAGATGTCAACCGTTATGTAAGTCATATGTTCGAGGAAGATTACATGCTTAGAGACCTCTGGGTAGCTGGGGAAGTTTCTAACTGCAAGTATCATCATACTGGACATATTTATTTTACACTCAAAGATGATAAGGCAAGTATCAATGCCGTGATGTTTAGCAAAGATGCACAGAAGCTGACTGTGAAGCTCACAGAAGGCACAAAGATTGTTGCAAGGGTGCGCATTGCACTCTATGAGAAGACAGGTGCCTATCAAGGGTATGTATCCGAGATTGAAATGCAAGGGATGGGTTCACTGTATGAACAGTTTGAAAAGCTCAAGGCAAAGCTCTCTGAAGAGGGACTCTTTGATCCCCTATTCAAAAAGCCTATTCCAAAGTTTCCCCATAAGGTGGGCGTGATCACGTCTAGAACAGGGGCAGCGATCAAAGATATCTTACAAGTAGCACGTAGACGTAACCCTAATATTCCAGTATATATCTATCCCTCACATGTTCAGGGTGAACATGCGAAGGATGAGATTGTAGCAAGTATTGCGCTTGCCAACAAGGAAAACCTTGTGGATGTCATCATACTTGGTAGAGGGGGAGGCGCTATAGAGGATCTATGGGTATTCAATGAGGAAGCTGTGGCACGTGCCATATTTGCCTCTAAGATTCCTATTGTTTCGGCAGTCGGACATGAGGTAGACTTTACGATTGCTGACTTTGTAGGCGACCTCAGAGCACCAACACCATCGGCGGCAGCTGAGATTGTTTTTCCTTCTCAGACGGAATATGAAGAACTTGTTAAGAAGTACAAAAATACACTCACTTATACCATGCGTAGCCAGATCACCTATAGCAAACAACGCCTAGAATCTATTACTTCTAGGCCAATATTTGCCAACAAATCCAAGCTTTTTGAAGATTGGATGATCGAAGTGGATGAAATGAGTATACAATTGCACAAGGTCTACCAAAATAGAGTTAAGGAAGCTTATGGACGCTTTGAAGACCGTATCAATCAACTTGAGAAATTGTCCCCACTTGCGACACTCAAAAGAGGTTATAGTGTGACCACCGATGAGGCAGGTCGTGTGATTAAGACAGCTGAAGATGTGGCCGTAGGAGATGCAATCGCTATCCGTTTATCAGAGGGAAGTATTGAGGCAAAAGTTTATAAGAAAGGGTAGGAGACATGCCTAGAAAACCAAAACAAGATTTTGAAAGCACCATCAAAGAGCTTGAGACAATCATTAGAGAGATGGAAAGTGGTGAGCTTTCACTAGAAGAAAGCATTAACCAATATAAAAAAGGTATGGAACTGGCTGCCTTTTGTAGTACAGTACTCAAAAAGGCAGAGCAAGAAGTCTACGTTTATGAGAATAATACTTATGAAAAAATAAATGGGGAAAATAATAATGAGTAACTTAGATGTCTACAAAAAACGTGTGGAAGCATGTTTAGAAGAGAACCTTCCTCTTGCGGAAGGGCCATTTCAAAAGTTATATGAGTCTATGGCGTATAGTGTACGTGCAGGTGGCAAACGCATCAGACCGATCTTGATGCAGCTCGCTTATGAAGCTGTAGGCGGAACAGAAGATATTAGTGCTTTTTGGTGTGCTATGGAGATGGTTCATACATATTCATTGATTCATGATGATCTTCCAGCGATGGATAATGATGACCTGAGACGTGGCAAGCCAACCAACCATGTGGTATTTGGTGAGGATACAGCTATTCTCGCAGGTGATGCGCTCCTCAACTATGCTTTCGAGCTGATGTTAGAAGATGCTATCATACAAGATGATATGAATAGAGTGCGCGCGGTGCAGGTGCTTGCACAGGCAAGTGGTTGTCACGGCATGATTGCAGGGCAGGTGCTGGATATGGCTAGTGAAGGCCAAGCGATCACACGTGATACACTGGATTGTATTCATTTGCACAAGACAGGGGCACTGATTGCAGCAGCAACCAAGATGGGGGCAGTATTAGGTGGAGGCTCTCCGATGGAGGTTGCAGCTTGTGAAGCTTACGGCAAATATCTTGGCAAAGTATTTCAGATTATAGACGATATACTGGATCAAACCTCTACTGCAGAGGAGTTAGGCAAACCTATTTGTAGTGATGCGAAAAATGAGAAGAATACCTACCTCTCTTTCTATAGTGTAGAACGCTGCTATGAAATCGCAGAAGAACTCACTCAGAAGGCATTAGGTTGCTTGGACCGTGTCCCAGGAGACACACACCTACTAAGAGAGATTGCATTAGAATTAGTGCATAGAAGACAATAGGGAGGGACTATGGATATTTTTCATGAAATCGGATCAAATCAGATCTTAATGGTATCATTACTCAGCTGGTTTGTTGCACAAGTGTTAAAAGTGATTATTACTTTAATCAATGAAAAAAAGCTGGACTTCGAGAAACTCATTGCCTCAGGAGGCATGCCAAGTTCTCATAGTTCATTTACTGTGGCTTTAGCAATATCTGTAGGGCAAGTACATGGCTATGACACAGCGTTATTTGCCATTGCGGCAGTATTTAGCTGTGTGGTGATGTATGATGCAGCTAATGTGAGATTAGAAGCAGGCAAGCAAGCCGCACTACTCAACAAAATTATCGAGACAATGCAAGATCCGAACGTCACACTTGATGTGAGACTCAAGGAACTCTTAGGGCATACGCCACTTCAAGTCGCAGCAGGAGCTATATTAGGTATAGCTATAGCACTTGTATGCATTCAATAACACAAGAATTGAGGTGACAATCGTAAGATTGTCATTTTTTCTCTATTTGTAAAGAAAAGGTGAAGATATGTTAAAGACATTATCAAAAATAAAAGATGTATCATTAATCAAGAATATGGAAATTCCAGAACTGCATGAACTTGCAAAAGACATCCGTAAATTCCTCATTCAATCTGTCTCACAGACAGGGGGGCATCTGGCATCAAACCTAGGTGTAGTTGAGCTAACGATTGCGCTCCATCATGTGTTTGAGTCACCAAAAGATAAATTTGTATGGGATGTAGGCCATCAAGCTTACGTACACAAGATCTTGACAGGACGCCGCAAAGGCTTCAAGACACTTCGTCAGACAGGTGGTATGAGTGGGTTCCCAAAACGTGCGGAAAGTCCACATGATATCTTTGAGACAGGGCATAGCTCCACATCGATCTCAGCAGCACTTGGTTTGGCAGCAGCAAGAGACCTTAAAGGTGAAAAAAGTCATGTGGTTGCCATTATTGGTGATGGGGCACTGACAGGGGGGATGGCTTTTGAAGCCCTCAACAATGCAGGAAAGGGCAATCATAACCTCATCGTGATCCTCAACGACAATGAGATGAGTATCTCTGAGAATGTAGGCGGGCTCTGTAAATATCTCAACAAGCTCCGTTCCAACAAGGAGTATCTCCAGGTCAAAGAAGATGTGGAAGAAATCTTACAACACGTGCCGGTGGTGGGCGATTCCCTCGTTAGTACAGTACGTCGTACCAAAGAAGGTGTGAAAACACTTCTCATGGAAAGTACCCTCTTTGAACAGATGGGATTCACATATCTTGGCCCGATTGATGGACACAAGATGGATGATGTGATTCAAATTCTAGAAAATGCTAAAAATATGCGTGGACCTATACTCATTCATATGAAAACACAAAAAGGTAAAGGCTATCGTATGGCTGAGCTTAATCCTAGTAGTTATCATGGGGTATCCCCATTTGACATCAAAGAGGGCGTCGTCTCTAAGCATGGTAGTACCAAGACTTTCTCAGATGCTTTTGGTGAGGCAATGGTCAAACTTGGTGATGAATACCCAGAAGTGGTGGCAATTACCGCTGCAATGAGAGAGGGTACAGGGCTCTTACCATTTTACAAAGCCCATCCTAAGCGCTTCTTTGATGTAGGGATTGCAGAGCAGCACGCAGTGACTTTTGCAGCAGGGCTTGCTATGGATGGTTTTAGACCTGTAGTGGCTGTGTATTCATCGTTCTTGCAACGTGCTTATGATCAGATTCTTCATGATGTAGCCCTTCAAAATCTCCCTGTGATCTTTGGTGTAGACCGTGCAGGTGTAGTAGGAGAAGACGGTAGCACCCATCAGGGGATTTTTGATATTGCGTATCTTGCGCATATTCCTAACATGACAATATTATCACCCAAAGTACCAGAGGAGATGGAAGCAGCGATGCGCTATGCCATCTCGGTAGATGGCCCGGTAGCTGTGCGATATCCACGTGGCGGTGCGGCGGTGGACTCAAACTATGTATGGGATTATCAAAGTGCAGGGCTGCATACACTTGAAAGTGGGTCTGAGGCAGTGATTCTAACTACAGGACGCATGGTAGAGACTGCGCTTTGTGTACGTGAGCTTCTGGCACAAGAGGGAATTGAAATGGGTGTTGTAGAAGCACCGGTGATCAAACCAGTGGATGCCAAAGGATTGGTTGTACTTGCAGGGCAGTATGACTATATCTTTACATTAGAAGATCACGTGGTGACAGATGGCTTTGGCGCACTTGTGACACAGCATCTTGCACTAGGTGATCAGATGCCAAAGGTTGTGAGAAACTATGGGTATCAGACAGGGATCGTCAGTCATGGCGACCTAAAGCGTGTGCTTGAACGTGAAGGCTTAGATGCTGAAACACTTGCACAAGAGATTAGATCAACAATGAGGAGAGACAACTAGAATGGCAGAAAAGATAGAAAAAGAAAGATTGGACGTACTCATCACTAACAGAGCATTAGCAGAATCAAGAGAGCGTGCAAAGGCTTATATTATGGCTGGTGTGGTTTATGTGGATGGACAAAAAGAAGATAAACCGGGGCTTAAAGTAAAGGTGACTTCACAAATCGAAGTAAGACAGAAGATGCCATATGTGAGCCGTGGTGGTTATAAACTCGAGAAAGCGATGAAAGCTTTCCCAATTACATTAGAAGGTAAGACTTGTATGGATGTAGGTGCATCTACAGGTGGCTTTACGGACTGTATGTTGCAAAATGGTGCAGTCAAAGTTTATGCCATCGATGTGGGTTATGGACAACTCGCATGGTCACTGAGACAAGATGAACGTGTCATTTGTATGGAAAAAACCAATATGCGTTATGTGACAGATGAGCAGATTCCAGAACGGATTGCATTTAGCTCCATCGATGTATCTTTTATTTCACTCACCAAAATTCTCCAAGCGGTGTCTGACCGTTTGGCAGAAGGGGGTGAAGTGGTAGCACTTATCAAACCACAGTTTGAAGCAGGACGTGAGCAAGTGGAGAAGCATGGGGTTGTCAAAGACCCTAAGGTCCATCAAAACGTGATCAAGGCAGTGTGGGAATATGCAAGTGGTATTGGATTTGGGATCTATGGGTTAGATTTCTCACCAATCAAAGGACCTGAGGGGAATATTGAGTATCTGATTCACCTGAAGAAGAATGTAACAGATGGACAAATCACAGAAATGGACCAACTTGTAGCAGAAGTTGTAGGCTTATCTCACCAAAATTTATAGGGTAGGTGGAGTGAATGAAGCATATAGGGATTGTCCCAAATATTTTAAGAGACCATGACTTATCGACTGCAAAGGTGGTAGCCCAGTGGCTACATGACCATGATTTTGTGGTCTATACCACAGCGCATATTCATGAGCTTCTAGAGGGGGCCACCATCAGTGTAGAGGAAGAACAACTCTATCAGGCGTGTGATTTGATCATCGCAATAGGTGGAGATGGCACCCTTTTGGGGCTTTGCCAGAAGGCAGCTGTATGTAATGTACCCATAATGGGTATTAATCTAGGTAGGCTTGGTTTTCTTGCAGATATAGAGGCAAGTGAGGTTGGGGTATTATTTGAGAAGCTTCTTGAGGAAGAGCAGGAGATCGAAGAGCGGATGATGCTCAGATGTAAGGTGATTGATCCAGAAGGTAAGGAGCATATGTTTTATGGGCTCAATGATGTGAGTGTGACACGTGGAAGTAATTCCCGTATTACAGAGTATGAACTACTGGTCAATGCCCACTACTTGGATATTTATCCAGCAGACGGGATTGTGATTTCCACACCCACAGGTTCTACTGCTTACAACCTTTCAGCAGGAGGTCCTATTGTGGTACCACATGCTAGGGCGATGATTATTACACCGATCTGTCCACATACGATCTATTCACGTTCTATGATCGTATCAGATGAAGATCATATACGTATCAAGACGCACAATGATGATGGGACCAGACTTGAGCTTGCAGTAGATGGGCAGACCATGCTCTGTGTGGGCCCAAAGCACTCCATTGAAATCGAGCGGTCTCAGTACAGCACGAGGCTTGTAAAGCTCTCAGAAAAACACTTTTTTGATATCCTAAGAAAAAAAATAGTAGAAAGGCGTAAATAGCCATGGGAATGAAAGAACAAAGACAATCACGCATACTAAGTTTAATCAGAGAAAATGAGATTGAGACACAGGAGGAGCTTGCAGATAATCTGGAAAGAGAAGGCTTCAAAGTTACACAGGCCACTGTTTCAAGAGATATTAGAGAGCTTAAACTAACTAAGGTAGCGAGCAGAACAAAGGGGCAAAAGTACGTGGCACTCGCCAACTTCGAGGATCAGGTATCCGAGAAGGTGATCCGTGTGTTTAGAGCGGGCTTTGTTTCGATGGATGTGGCGCAAAATCTTCTTGTGATCCGTACACTTTCAGGCATGGGTAACGCTGTAGCATCTGCTATTGATGCTTTCAATTTTGAGGAAGTGGTAGGGACACTTGCAGGAGATGATACCATTTTCTGTGCGATTCGAGAAAAAGAGATGATGGATGCTGCAATCAGCAAATTCGAGGAGATGTTAGGATGCTAACCTATTTACATGTAAGAAATATTGCGCTTATTGATGAAGTCGTGCTAGAACTTCATAGTAACCTCAATATTTTTAGTGGTGAGACAGGTGCGGGAAAATCTATGCTTATTGATTCGATTCAATTTGCTATAGGTAACCGTACGTCCAAGCAAATCATTAGAAAAGGACAACAATGTGCTTATGTCAAACTGGGATTCGAAGATGATCATGGCATGGGCATTGCGTACATAGAGGAAAATGGTTTTCCCTATGAAGACAATACCATAGAGCTTGAGCGTACACTCTATGCTACAGGGCGAACTGTTTATAAGATCAATGGTGTCACTTGTACAAGACAGGCAGTAAGAGATTTAGCTGCACTTCTCATCGATGTGCATGGGCAACATGAGCCACAGTCGCTGCTGGATGTCTCTACACACATTGAGATGCTAGATAGCTTTGGCGATGATGCGTTTGATGCTGACAAATTGGCTTACAAGACGCTTTATGAGAAGTGGCAGAGTCTCAGACATGAGCTAGAGAAACAACATGTGGATGAACGCAAGAAGCTTCAACTCAAAGATATGCTCTCTTTCCAGATTCAAGAGATTGCAGGATGCAAACTGAAGGCAGGGGAAGAGGAGCAGCTTCGTGAAGACTATGAGGTACTATCTCATGGCGAGAAGATCATGTTGCAGTGTCAAAAGGCATATGACTCCCTAGAGGGTGGGCATAGCATGGGTGTGGGTGCCACTGAACTTGCAGGTCGGGCAGCCTCAGCCTTTCAAGACATTGGACATATCAGTGAAGAGCTTGGTGAACTCCATCAGCAGCTCCTTGCGGTAGAAGCACAGCTTCAGGATGTGACCTATCAGATTCGTAAGTATGTGGAAGATATCGACTACTCACCAGAACAGCTCGAGGAAGTGCAGGTCAGACTTGATATGATCTATCGCCTGAAGCAAAAGTATGGTAACTCGGTACAGGAGATTTTAGAGTATAAGTCCTCTTGTGAAAAAGAATTGGATGAATTGGTATACTCTGAAGAGAACAAAGAGCGTCTTCTTGCAGAGTGTAGTCAAATGGAGCAAGCGGTACGTACTGCGGCCAACAAACTCTTAGGAGCAAGGCAGACACTTGCCGAGGGTATTGAAGGAAAGATCAATCATCACCTCAAAGACCTTCAGATGCCCCATGCAGAGTTTAAGGTATCAATCAAGGCACTAGACGTGTGTAACCGTATGGGTTGTAATGAAGTGGAATTCTTGATTCGTACGAATCTAGGAGAAGACATGCATCCACTTTCAAAAATTGCTTCGGGTGGTGAGATCTCAAGAGTGATGTTAGCCATCAAAACGGTACTTGTATTAGGCGATACGATTGATACAGTCATCTTTGATGAGATTGATACAGGGATCAGTGGACTTGCTGCTCAAAAGGTAGGGGAAAAGCTTGCAACGATCTCGCGGATGCGTCAGGTGATCTGTATTACCCATTTGCCGCAGATTGCAGCGATGGGAGATAATCACTATTTAATTGAGAAAAGTGTTGTAGATGCACAGACCAAGACAGGACTGACTGTATTAGAAGAAACGGAGATTCATGAGGAACTGTGCAGACTGATGGGCGGTTTAGTGAGTGTCAATACACTTCAAAGCGCTAAGGAAATAAAACAATCTGCAACTTTGTACAAACAAAGCATTACTGCGTAATGCTTTGTTTTTTTTTGCCTTTTTTTATCCTTTATTTGACTCATACTCCTTGGCATAAACGCAAAACAAAAAGGAAACTTTAAATTTATGACACCAAAGTTACAGCAGAGGAAGTGAGCCTATGAAGCGCAATAAAAAAGATAAATTTTTAAAATGGATGTGGCTGAGTTTGGTTTGTGTAATCTTAGCAAGCCCACTCCTCATCTCTTATTTCTACTTACCAAATGAAATCAAGGTTGTGGCAGGAAAGGAATACCGATTACACTGTAATATTCCTTTGCGTGCACAAGTTCATACAAGAGATAATCTGACACTGATGGACAAAGAAAAGAGTGTCATCCACAATAAATTGGTGAACCTCAAGGACCCTGTATATGTGAATATGGGGGAAGTTGGGCGATCTGATATTACCCTCTCTTTCCTGGGTTTTATCCCCATCAAGACGGTGAGTGTGGAGGCGCTACCGCCAATGGCAGTGGTACCATGTGGGCAGCTCGTAGGTGTGAAGATTGAGATGGAGGGATTAGGCGTTGCTGGGATAGGGCCTTTCGAAGCAAATGGTCATGAGATTGAGCCTTGTAAAGAGAAAATTCAGCAAGGCGATATGATTCTCAAAGTTAATGGTGAAGCGGTCAGTACAAAGGAGGCATTCAAAGAAAAGATTGAAAATAGTGGCGGAGAACTTTTACGGCTTACCATTAAGAGACGTGGGGAAGAGTGCGTGATTGAAGTGACACCTGTATACTGTGAAAATGAGGATTGCTATAAATTAGGCATCTGGATTAAAGACACGATGCAAGGGTTAGGTACGCTTACTTATTATGATCCTGCCACCGAACGATTTGGTGCACTAGGCCATGGTATTACCGATTTTGAGATCAAAAAGATGGTGCCTGTTCATGAAGGGCAAATGACAACCGCGAGGTTAACATCCATTCAAAAGGGAGAAAGAGGTGAGCCAGGACATCTTGGAGGAATGATCGAAAATAAGCCATATAATATATTAGGGCAAATTACGACTAACACTGCACAGGGGATTTATGGTACAATAAATGAAAATGGTAAGAAATATCTGAATGCACCACCTATTCCAATAGCACTTCAAGATGAAATTCATGAAGGGAAAGCTATTATTTTGGCAAGTGTAGTAGGTGGGGAAGTACGACCTTATGATGTATTTATCCAAAAAGTTGCAAAATATAGTGGTGAACCTACAAAAGGTATGGTCATCCAGATTACGGATAAAGAACTACTCCAAGCGACAAATGGGATTGTTCAAGGGATGAGTGGTAGCCCAATCATCCAAGATGGAAAACTCGTTGGTGCAGTAACACATGTATTCGTTCAAGAACCTACAAAGGGGTATGGGATATTTATTGAAAATATGATTAATACTGATAAATAATAGGGGGAACTGTCAATTGGATATGAATTACCAAAAAATGGTATTGCTTTAATAAAAAATTTCAGATATAATAAAAGTATATTACGGTAAAAAAATGTAAAACACGGGTGGGGGGAAAGACGTTGCTAGATACAATTAAGATCGTATTAGCCGATGATAACAAAGAATTTATTGAAATCTTGAAGGCGTTTTTGATGAGCCAAGGAGATATGGAAGTAATCGGATGTGCTTCAAATGGTATGGAAGCTTATGATGTGATTTATGAAACACAACCAGACGTGGTTATATTAGATGTGATTATGCCCTATTTAGATGGGATTGGAGTATTGGAGAAAATTAATCTTTCTGATATGGGAGTAAAGCCGCTGGTAGTGATGTTATCCGCGGTAGGACAAGACAAAATCACAGAAAGGGCACTTGCACTAGGCGCAGAGTACTACATTGTAAAGCCGTTTGATATGGATACATTAGCGATGCGAATCAGACAACTTCGTACAATGAATAGTTCGGTTAAAAACAAAGTTGCGACACCAGCCATGGGCACACAAGCTGTATCACCAACACCTGCATTAGGGCCAAGACCTAAACCACCTGTTACCAAGCATAGTTTAGAAACGGAAGTTACAAATGTGATTCATGAAATTGGTATTCCAGCACATATCAAAGGGTATCAATACCTGAGAGATGCCATTATTATGGCAATCAATGATATGGATATTTTAAATTCAATCACCAAACAACTTTATCCTAATATTGCAAAACAATACAACACGACACCAAGCCGTGTAGAGCGTGCAATTCGTCATGCCATCGAAGTGGCATGGAGCCGTGGCAAGATGGATACAATTGATAAACTATTTGGCTATACTGTAAACAACGGAAAAGGTAAGCCAACTAATAGCGAATTTATTGCGCTTATTGCAGATAGACTTCGTCTTGAGATGCAAGTAAGCTAACCTTATTCGCACACACAAAAAAGCACATGACCCTTAGGGGGGGCATGTGCTTTTTTGTGTATACTCAGCACTATTAGGTAAGCTGAATCTCTACTTCTTCAATACGGGTATTGCTGACTTTGAGGATGCGGAATGCAGCGAAGTCTGTTAGGAGTTCCATTTTTGTCTGTTCTTTTGGAATTTCACCAAGTTGTGTGATGAGATAGCCATTGAGGGTATCATATTCACCTTGATCAATTTGGATATGCAATTTATGATTAATGCGGCTTACTGGTACGAGACCTCTTACCCAATAAGTATTGGTTGCGGTCTGTTTGAGATCCACTTGGTCCACATCGTATTCATCACTAATATCGCCGACAATTTCTTCAAGGAGATCTTCCATTGTAACAATCCCGGAGAAGCCGCCGTATTCATTGATAAGTAGCGCCATATGTGTCTTATGTTTTTTGAGTTCTTTGAAGAGTTCATTAGTCTTTTTGTTTTCTTGAACAAAGAAAGGCTCATGAAGGATCTCCCTAATATTTATCTGATCGAAGCCTACGGATTTTGCAACCTTTAAAAGGTCTTTCATATAAAGAACACCAATAATGTGGTCAGTTGTGTCTTCATAGATAGGAATCCTCGAATAGTTCCTTGAAAAGAGTGCCTCAAGAATCTCTTCATTAGACGTCTCAATATCTACCATAAAAGTTTCTTTACGCGGAGTCATGATTTCTTTGATATTTTTATCATTGAATTCAAAAACGCCTTCGATCATATCCTTTTCTTCTGTAGCAATACAGCCATCTTGTTGGGACTGATCGATCATGGTGCGGAGCTCCTCTTCAGAAACCTTATCTTGTGCGCTATCTGATGAGATTCCCATCAGTCTAAGTACAAGAGTGGTGGATAAGGAAAGAACCTTGATAAAGGGCCTTGCTAGAATTGAAATCATGTAGACAATCGGTGCAGTAAATAGGGCAACATGGTCAGCACTTCTTAAAGCCAGCCGTTTAGGAACAAGTTCACCAAAGACTAAAGTAAAATAAGACAGTAAAAGGGTCACACTAATCATAGCAATTTGAGATGTATAGGGTAGGTTTAGGGGCATTAGCAAGTTGGTGACATGCTGTGAGATCCCGGTCGCAGCGGAAGCACTTGAAAAGAAGCCAGCTAGAGTGATCCCAATTTGGATCGTGGATAGAAAGCGACTAGGTTCCTCTATGAGCTGTTCTACAAGTCGTGCATTGCGATTGCCTGATGCGCTCAAGGCGCGAATCTTGTTTTTGTTCAGGGAGACAATAGCCATCTCTGCTGAAGCAAAAAAAGCGTTAACCAGTGTTAAACCTCCTATAAGTATCAATTGTGATAGTATGCTACTCGGGTCAGAATCCAAAATAACTCATCCTCTCTTTTTTTTAATATTATTATAATATATGCTATGTCAGAAGAAAAAGCAACATTGACAGATAAAGTATTTAATTTTTGTACTTGCATGATAGAGGTGCTATAATGGCATTAGAATTTGGACAGAAATGGAGCACCAAGATGAATACAATAGGACTTTTCTTTGTAACCCCAGAGGGGCTACTTGTAGCAACATATGATAAGAAAGAGGGCGAGCGCAAAGGGGGACTGCTTATTCCGCCCCATGGACATGAGCAGATCTGGCGTGAGCGCTTTGAAAAAACATATGGTGAGGTATATGATTTCTACCCAAGAGGGCGTGTTGTGTTTAATATAGCAAGTAGGCAATATGTGATTTATCATGATCGTTGTATCAAGCCGATGGCGCTTCGCCCAGTGGTAGAGGCATTTGGTCTGGGTGAAGAAAGTGTGCGTCAGACAATGGACATTTATTATGATTGTGCACGTTGCAAGCACTTATTTGATGATGATTGGGACTAAAATAATATATCAACTAAAAATAGTCTAGTGAATAAAATAATATTCACTAGACTATTTTTATACATAAGTATAATATAAAATAGGATTGTGTCGATATATACATAGCCTACTGTATGATACAGTATTTTGTTTACTCTAATTGTAAAATAGTTTATTATTTTAAATATAAAAACTATTTTGAAGGGAGGTATAATGATGAAAAAAAGCAACTATTTAGGCGCGTTCGTAGGATGTAGTCTTTTGATGGCACATGCTGTCATGGCTATGCCAAACGTCGTACCTACACCAAGTCTCATCAGTCCTATATGGCAAGAGGTTAGTCTATTGGCACCTTTTGGAGAGTATAGAGGAAGCTACACGCATCAGGGGGTAGATATTGCAGCACCTATGGGAACACCTTTGTATGCTGTGGCAGGGGGCAAAGTGACCAAAGCAGCACCTGATTCTAAGGGGTTAGATACAGGTGGTGGGCATATGGTTTTCATTGATCACGGAGATGGTGCAGAATCACGCTATATGCATCTTGATCGCTATGCAGTCAAGATGGGGGATGTGATAGAAGCAGGTACACTCATTGGTTATTCGGGGAAAAGTGGCGATGCAACAGCGCCTCTACTTCATTATGAATACCGTATTTATGGACAACCTGTAGATCCTTACTTTATTTTTGAAGGTGCAGGGCTTATTGCACCTTCGATCGATACGTTTATGGTCGTACAACAATAGGTATAAAAACGAAGGCCCTACCCGTGCGGTAGGGCTTTTTGTATAAAAAAAGCTAGTGAAAGTTGGTTAAAATATACTGTGAAAAAAATGGTATTTTGAAGAAAAATAGCAAAAAAGGTAGTTTTTAGGTGGGCATTTCGGTATAATAGAGGTATGATTTTGTGAAAAAGGAGGAATAATATGGAGTTAATCGGTATTGTTGTAGTAATTGTTGGATTCCTTCTCAAGTTCGATACAATCGCGGTAGTCTTGAGTGCAGGGGTTGTGACAGGGCTTGTTGCCAAGATGGATCTGATACAAATATTACATACTATAGGTGATACATTTGTTAACCAAAGACACATGGCACTCTTTCTTTTGATTTTACCAATCATCGGAATGTGTGAGCGTTACGGACTTAAGGAACGTGCTATTTATCTCATCAAAAATATAAAAAATCTTTCTACAGGAAGGCTCTTATCCCTTTATCTGCTCATAAGAGAAATTGCAATTGCGATGGGGCTAAGACTTGGTGGTCATGCGGAGTTTGTGAGACCACTTATTCAGCCTATGGCGCAGGGCGCAGCAGCAAGTGAATATGGTGAATTAGATGAAAAAAGTGAAGAGGAAATCAAAGCAGCGGCAGCAGCGGCTGATAACTACGGAAACTTCTTTGCACAAAATATTTTCTTAGCAAATTCAGGGGTACTGCTGATTGCAGGAACACTCAGTGAACTTGGCTATGATGTCAATACATTAGATATTGCACAGACAGCTATTCCAGTTGCTCTGATTGCGCTATTACTTGGGGTGATCCAAAACATTCATTTGGACCACAAGATTAGACGCCGTCTGAAGAAAAGAAACGAGGTGTAAATGATGAAAGATCTATTACTTGAAATTTTTTATGTACTAGTAGGGGCTTTCATGTATCTTGTGGCATTTAATGTCATTCGAGATAAATCACACACAAGTCGTTTTGGAACATTTGGATTCTGGACAATTCTTGGAACAATCTTTGTATTTGGAAGCTATCTTCCGGGTGCAATGGTAGGTGTGCTCTTATTAGTTGTTGGTATACTGACAGCGACAAAGCAGGTGAGAATGGGGAAAGTCAATATGCCGGATCAGGCATTTGCAGTAGCATCTGCAAAGAACCTTGGTAACAAGATCTTTATCCCATCACTTACCATCGCAGTAGTTGTTGTATTGATTGCGAAGTTTACGAATCTTGGTGGGGTGGTAGCTATTGGTCTTGCAGCGTGTATTACACTTATATTAACTTTAGCTTTGACAAAAGCACCACTTAAGACAGTAGGTGATGATGGGAACCGTATGCTTCAGGCGATAGGGGCTATGAGTATCTTGCCACAGCTGCTTGCTTCACTTGGTACACTGTTCACAGAAGCTGGTGTAGGTGATGTGATCGCAAATCTCATCTCGGGGGTTATTCCAGAAGGAAATGCCCTCGTAGGTGCAGCGGCATATTGTCTAGGTATGGCCTTCTTTACAATGATTATGGGGAATGCTTTTGCGGCCTTTTCTGTGATTACAGTAGGGATCGGGGTACCATTTGTATTCATGCAAGGTGGGGATGTACTCGTTGCTTCAACACTTGCATTGACAGCAGGATACTGTGGGACACTACTCACACCGATGGCAGCCAACTTCAATGTGCTTCCAGTGGCGCTACTTCAGACAAAAGATAAGAATGCCGTGATCAAGCATCAAGCATTCGTAGCGATCCCACTGCTGATCATCCACATTATCTTAATGTACGTGTGGGCGTTTTAAGACAACCTAAGGAGGTTTAGTGATGAAAGTATTAGTAACAGGATTTGATCCATTTGGCGGGGAACCAATCAACCCTGCTTTAGAGGCAGTAAAGAAACTTCCAGCTCAAATTGGCGCGGTAGAAGTTATTGTATTAGAGATTCCAACTGTGTTTGGCAAAAGCTTAGAAAAGATTGAAGAAGCAATCGGTACGCATCAACCAGATGTTGTGCTTTCTATCGGACAAGCGGGTGGGCGTTTTGGGATCACACCAGAGCGTGTGGCCATCAATATCGACGATGCACGTATCAAGGATAATGAAGGCAATCAGCCAGTAGATACAGCAGTTGCGGCAGCGGGTGAGAATGCGTACTTTACGAACTTACCAGTCAAAGCAATGGTTCAAGGGATGCTTGCAGAGGGAATCCCGGCGAGTCTATCGAATACAGCAGGAACGTTTGTATGTAATCACGTGATGTATGGCGTATTGCATATGATTCATACAAAATATCCGAATATGCGTGGAGGCTTTATCCACGTACCGTATATTCCACAGCAAGTTACAATGAAGCCTGGCACACCATCAATGTCATTAGATGACATTGCAAGAGGATTAGAAGTAGCGATCCGTGTGATTGGCGAAACACAAGAAGATTTAAAAATCGCAGCAGGTGAAATCTGCTAGAGCGTTCATGAAAACTATTCAAATTTGATTTGAGTAGTTTTTTTATTGGCGCAAACTGGTAAAAAATGATGGAGGAACTATAAAATGGAAAAAATATTTGTTTATGGCTCATTAATGTCAGGATTTTGGAATTATGATAAGGTGCTGAAAAATCGTGTAAGAAAGGTAGAGAAGGCATCTGTATCGGGTGAATTGTATCACTTACCTGCAGGCTATCCCGCAGTTGTGGAGGGAAGGCAGCGTGTGGAAGGTGAGGTGATCACTATTTCTCAAGAGAAGCTACTCAAGAGTTTGGATCTTCTAGAAGGGTATATGGGCGAAGGCGAAGATAACCTCTACGAACGTAGGAAGAAGACTGTGGTCCTTGAAGATGGGACAATAGAAGAATGCTGGGTATATCTTTATGTGGACCAGAAATTGGCACGTAAAGAGGGTCGTTTGATTCCTCATGGAAACTGGCGCCATTTTATGGAGAAAAGCAAATAGGGACAAGGCGTGACCTGTACACATCTTGACAAAAAGATGATAAGGGGGTATTTTTGAGGTAGTTGTTTGAAAATTTAAAACTATTTAAGGTGTGAATATGAGAGAGAAAATCATAGGAATTATTAAAGTTGTGGGGATTGTAGCTGTTTTGAGTTTTTTGATCTTACTGTGTGGAGAGGGCATTATTCGTCAAGATTTTATGAGTGTTTTCAAATGGATCAGAGTGAATCCTATAGGGTTTTTGATGAATTATATCGTGCTGTTTGCTTTCTTTATGGGGCTTTCTTGCACACTCAATCGGATGAGTTATAGCTTTTTGATCGTCACGCTGATCTACATTACTGTCTGTGTCGTCTGTTATTATAAATATAGCTTAAGTGGTGAGTATCTGATTCCCTCCGATTTGATTATGATGGGAGAAGCAGCAAGTATCAGTAAAGATATGCATATTACAATGGAACGGCATGTGGTACAGGGCGTACTCTTTAGTCTGTTCCTCATCGTCATGGCATTTAAGTTTGATATGTTCAATATGCATAAGCGCTATCGCGTGGTCTTTGCTAGTTTGTTCGCTGTATTATGCCTCAGCACTGCGGTAGTAGGTGCAAAGGTATTTAATAAACTGAGTGGGCAGGGTGTGTCTGATGTGCAGAGTACACAGACTGTGAATGAGCAGTATCACAATAATGGATTTATACTAGGATTTAGTCAGGAGATCAATCAACTGATTGTGGAGGAGCCAGAGGGGTATAGCAATGAGCAGGTAGCTTCAATTATGGCTGAGTATGACTTGTCTAGCAGACAGCCTATGGCCGTGAAGCCCAATATCATTATGATTATGAGTGAGAGTTTGTTTGATGTAACGCGCTTTGAGGGGGTGAGTTATTCGCAGAATCCACTCGCCCACTTTCAAGAGGCACAAAATGCCTATGGCAAAGGAAGTGTAGTAACAGAGGTCTATGGTGGGAAGACTTGTCAAACGGAGTATGAAGTACTGACAGGAAATAGTGTCGCGTTTACAAAACCAGAGAATATTGCCTATCTGAGGTTTGTAGAGCCAGAAACAAGTAGCATACCTAAACTACTCAAAGAAGAGGGCTATGATACGTATGCTATCCATTCTTATGAGGGGAGCTTTTATTCGAGAGACCGTGTATATAAAGACTTGGGTATTGATCATTTTATGGATCAAGCAAGCTTTGCCGACCCGACCACCATTAGGGGTTATATCTCGGATCAAGATGTGACAGATAAGATCATAGAAACTTATGAGGCAAAAGGGACATCACCTATGTTTTGTCATGTAGTGACGATGCAAAATCATATGCCTTATGAAGTAAGCTATAATGGGCAAGGTGTGACTGTAGGAGGTAAGAAGCTGAGTGGTAAATCTAAGACGTTTTTAGAGACCTATGTCAATGGCCTTAGGGCTTCTGATGTGGCACTTGGGGAGCTCCTAGACTACTTTTCAAAGGTAAAAGAACCTACGGTGATAGTGATGTATGGGGATCATCTCCCTGCTCTAGGTGATCAATATGATGTGTATAGGCGGGCGGGCTATATCAAAGGTACTTTTGATAAGGAAGATTGCTTGCAGCTGTATCAAACGCCTCTATTGGTATGGAACAACTATGGTTTGCCAAAAAAGGACTTTGGGTATATTGATGCGACTTATGTGGGGGCTATGGTGTTAGATTATATTGGTTATCATGGAGATGCTTATATGAATCTGCTAGAGTCGGCGAATAGAGTACTGCCAGCTTACAATGAGACTTTTGTGATAGACCATGCAGGTATGCTTAAAGACGCGAGAAAACTCACTGATAGCGAGCAAGAAGTGATGACAAAGCTGAGACTTGTGCAGTATCACCGTTTGTTTGGAAGAGAAAATTCTATCTTATGGGAGTGGATCGATAAAAAAAAGGAGGACTAAGTCCTCCTTTTGCTTTGCATCTTAGATGCGTAGTGTTTTGACTAATGCTTCGTCAGGTGTAACGTAAACTGTCTTGAAGGCGTTGTAGATCACCATGCCTGGTTTGGCATGAGGGATCTTCTTTACATTCTTGCGAAGTGTATAGTCAATCGGTACGTTGCTTGATTGTTTGCCTTTGCTAAAGTAGGCGGCGAGTAGAGCTGCTTCGAGTAAAGTGCTATCAGAAAGCTCTTCTTGTGGGTCAAGACGCACGATCACATGTGATCCAGGGCCATCTTTGATGTGAAGCCACAGATCTGTGCTCTTCGCAAATTTGATAGTAAGTTCATCATTTTGATAATTGTTCTTACCCACGAAGATCTGGTGGCCGGTAGAAGCGCGGAATGTCATAAATGGCATAGCATTTTTTTGTGGCTTACGTTTGTTTTGAAGACGACGCTTCTTGAGGTAGCCCATATCCACAAGCTCTGCGCGTAGACCGTTGATATCTTCTTCTGTCTCTAGGATATCTAGAGCGACTAAGACAGATTGAAGATAACTCAGCTCTTCTTCAATATGGGTAAGCTGTTCTTTGGCTGCCACAAGGGTGCGCTTTGCTTTGTTGTAAACCTTAAAATACTTTTGTGCATTTTCAATAGCTGTGAGTGTTGAATCTAGCGGAATAGCAATTTCCTCATAAGGTTCTTCGTAGTAGTTCATTGTGTGGAAGACGTCACTTCCCGGCAAGATGCTATAAGAATAAGCAGTGATGAGTTCGCCATAAGTTTTGTCCACTTCATGGGCGATACTCTCATCGATGGCTTTTTCTTGAATCACTTTTTTTCTCACATTACGATCGATGAAAGTAAGAAGGAGCTTACGCAGGTCAGCTGTCTTTTGAGAGACAACAAAGCGATGACTCTTCTCATGGTAGTACTGCTCGATCAAAGCGGACGGTGAATCTACAGACTCCGATACATAGGTGCTATAGCTTTGAAGCGGTGTGCAGTAGAACTCAAGTGGTAGATTGTCTGCGTTGTAGTATAGTGTAGGGTTGATGCGACCACCTACCACGTCTTGTATAAGTTCGTCAAAGACAGTGTAGAGCCTTTGGAATGAGGTGTCATCTAGTGTAGTAATTGGCATGTCCCCATCTAGGTCAGCGCGTAAACACATTTCGTGTGCAATGAGTGGGCTGAGACCACTGTAGCTGAGATAGAGGCTTTTGAAGGTTTTTTCCGAAGTCTCAAGGAGCGTTGCTTTAAATGCTTCAAAGGAAGTTTTTGAAGGATCGCTTTTCTGCTGATTTGGTGGATAGATATAGGTTTTTCCTGGCAGAATATGTCTAACACTACTTTTGTCAGCGGCAACGTGTGTGCTACTATCTAGAATGAGCCCATCTGCCCTGGTGAGTATAATGTTACTATGTCTGCCCATGATTTCGATGATGAGCTTTTTGTTTTCTTTATCACCAAGTTCATTGGTCGCTTCAATATGAAACTCCACAATACGTTCGAAGTCAGGTTGCACGATAGAGACAATTTTGCCACCAGAAAGATGTTTGCGAAGCAACATACAGAACATAGGTGGTTCGCCTGCGCTATTTTGTGTGAGCTCTGAGAGGTGAACTCTGGGATAAGAGCTGTTTGAGCAAAAAAGCACTTTGTGATTTTTGCCATTACTACGTACAGTAACGAGCAATTCATCTTTTTGAGGTTGATAGATTTTATCGATACGTCCCCCAAGAAGCTTGTCTGAAAGCTCTGAGGTGACACTTGCAAGTACAATCCCATCTAAGGCCATAATGATACCCTCCTTTTAATATGAAACAGAGTATAACATAATTTTTTTGAAAATGAAAGCAAGGTGTGGTATAATATGGGGCAATTGATTGGTAATCTTGGTTTGGAAGTAGGGATAATATGATAAAGAGCATGACAGGTTACGGACGCTATGAAATCGAAGAAAATAACCGCAAGATCACAGTAGAGATGAGCAGTGTGAATCATAGATATTGTGATATCAACATGCGTATGCCACGTACGTTGATGCAATTTGAAGATAAGGTCAGAAAATTGATCAAAGAGCGCGTTGCAAGAGGTAAGATGGAACTCAATATTTATTGCATGAGTGTTTCAGAAGATGATGTAGAAGTGATTGTGAATGAAGGTGTATGTAACGTCTATGTGGAAGCACTCAAACAATTAGGTGAAACCTACGGCCTTGTACAAAACTTAGGTACGGCAGATTTACTTAAGATGAACGATGTGATTTCACTACAAAAGAAACAAGGTGACTTAGAAAGCATCTGGACTAGCCTAGAAAAAGCAGTCACATATGCTTTGGATGAACTTTGCCAGATGAGAGCGCAAGAGGGACTCGCACTAAAGAGTGACCTCCTAGAAAAAGCTGATGGCATCGATGAGATTGTATCGCATATTGCAGGACTCAGTAGCCGTGTGGTAGAGGAATACCGCACTAAGCTTGAAGAGCGTCTTGCTTTATTATTAGATAAAGTACCAGTAGATGAAAATCGTATTGCAACAGAGATTGCACTTTTTGCAGATCGCGCAGCAATCGATGAAGAACTTACAAGACTAGCAAGTCATACAGCGCAACTGCGTAGTATCTTAAATGAAGGCGGCAATGTAGGGCGTAAACTAGATTTCTTAATGCAAGAGATGAACAGAGAAGCCAATACCATTGCTTCTAAGTCAAGCGATGTAGAAATCACTAATGATGCTGTCGTGCTCAAGACAGAGATTGAGAAAATCAGAGAGCAAATACAAAACATCGAATAATAACACAGCAATAAGGAGATAATTATGCAAGGTGAAGGATTAAAAATAGTTGTTTCAGGACCGTCAGGTGCAGGGAAAGGAACAATTGTTAAAGAGTTGATAAAGGATGAGAATTTTGTCGTATCCATATCTGCAACAACACGTAAGCCAAGAGTAGGTGAAGACCACGGCAAACACTATTTCTTCAAGTCAAAGGAAGAATTTGAAAAAATGATTGAAGAAAAAGCGCTTTTAGAGTATGCTTGTTTTTGTGACAATTATTACGGAACACCAAAAGCCTTTATTGAAGAGCAAGTAGCCAGGGGCCAAGATGTGATTCTAGAGATTGAAGTACAAGGCGCGATGCAAGTGAAGAGTGTTTATCCAGAAGCGATTTTCGTATTTGTGATGCCACCTACTTTAGCAGAGCTTAGAGAGCGTCTCGTTGGTAGAGGAACTGAGGCTATGGACGTAGTGGAGAAGCGTTTACTACGTGCAAGAGAAGAGCTTACGCAATATAAAGAGTATGACTACATAGTCGTTAACGATGATGTAGAAAAAGCTGTAGCAGATATCAAGAGTATTGCTGTCGCTGAAAAAGTAAGAAGTTACCGTTATAAATCCATGATCGATAATATGTTAGCTAAATAAAGGAGGCAATAAGCCATGTTACAACCATCTTATACACAACTTATGTCAAAACTCAATTCAGATGCTTCTGAAACTGTAGTAACAAGTCGTTACTCAATCGTTATTGCAACAGCAAGAAGAGCGAGAGAAATCATCGATATCGTGAATGAACAATCGGGCGCAAGACCAGCAGACAAAAATGCAGAGCCAGTACCGGTAGATCCAGTAAGAATCAAAGAAGCTGCAGAGCTCAATGAAAAATTAAAACGTCAAAAACCAACATCTATTGCAGTAGATGAGTTATACAGCGGCAAAATCAAAATCAAAGAAAGAACTATTGAAGGATAAATAGGTGCTTAGCACTTATTTATCCTTTAATACAAGTAAAGAGATAAATGAAAAAGTATGCCCGCGTTATTATCCAGTTTGCAAAGGTAGGCGCCATTGACAGATTGTTTACTTACGAAATTCCTGGGATACTTGTAGAACGTGTACAAGTTGGTGAGCGTGTCAAAGTGCCTTTTGGACCACGTAATACGCCGCAGCTTGCTTACGTATTAGAGGTATTAGATACCAATCCAGATGAGGGATCAGGCTATCGCATCAAAAAACTGTTGGCCGTTGTAGATGATGCGCCTATTTTATCTACAGAGCAGCTAGGTCTTGCCCAGTATCTGGTGCAATACTATGGTGCAGCTTGGGCAGCGGCTATTGATACCGTTTTACCACCAGGTCTCACTGAAAAGGCAGTTGCCTATGAGCCGCAATCTCTAAAAGTTGTGAAGCTGTACCCTGATGTATCACGTGTTCAAAGCTACATGGCGCAGCATAGTCACAAAAAGACATTTGATAAACAAAAAGCGATTCTACTTGGACTAGAGCCAAGTGGTGAAGCGCTACTTAAGATGCTTTTAGAGCAAGGCATCAGTAAGAGTGCACTTCAGACGCTCCAAAAAAACGGGATTGTTTCAGTAGAAGAACAAATCAAAGAGATTCACTTAGATCCAATTCATCAAGATGCGTTCAAGGTGCTAAGTGATGAGCAGGCTTATGCCCATCAGCAGATTTTGACCTGTCTTGAAGGTGATGTGGCGCAGACCATCTTACTACAAGGTGTCACGGGTAGTGGGAAAACAGAAGTATTTCTCTATGCCATCAAGGATGTGCTAGAGCGTGGTGGGAGTGCTATTGTACTGGTGCCAGAGATTGCACTGACCAAACAGACACTAGAC
>JBOFIR010000149.1:0-18479 GCA_051650265.1 Cellulosilyticaceae bacterium | reverse complement strand
ACTCTTCTTTAAGCATGACTAATATGACGCCTTGGCCTGTTTTTAAGGGAACGCCTTTAGCTACTACTAAATTTTTATTATTTTCTGCATGGGTAATCTTTTGACGATCATACACATAAAAGTAGTTTTGGTCGTATCCCCCCGTCCATACAAAATGGGGGGATTGCGCAATCATGTTTTGGTAGTCCTGCGTTTCTAAGAAGGGATGCCGCTTAGGAATCAAATTAAAATATGTTTGGCGGCGGGAACTTCCACCCCTTCTCCCATCCTCTGAAAACAACACGATAGCATCGATAAAACTATTTTGTATCAAAATCTTGTCGATCATTTTGATTAAAGCTCTATGGTTATTAACGATTGTAAGTTCATCTTCTTCTACTTTCTCTAAAAAGCTAAGTATTTGTGGCTCTACCATAAGTTGTATGACTATTTTTTCTACTTGATCTGCCACAAGATTAATCGAATTTTCCATTTGCCTAAAAACTTGAAGAGATGTTTGCTCACTATTCTCAATCAGTTTATTATTTACTAGCCTATAGCATACTCCAAAGCTTAAGGATAAAACGATGGCCGCTATACTAATTAGTATGATAGCTAGTCTCACCTTAAACTGTTTGAATATTTTTTTCTTCAACATCTCATCACCTATACCTCATTCGTTTTCCTATCTTTATTATTTATCTACTGCTTAACAGCACCCAATGTAATACCTTTTACAAAGTAGCGTTGCATGAATGGGTATACCATAAAAATCGGCATACTTGCCACAATTGTAATCGCCATACGTATTGCTTTAGGCGATAAACTGCTCGCTTGCTGGGCCGTAATGCTTCCTAAGGATGATGCGTTTTTCAATTCGGCTGCAATGCGTTGTGATTCATTCAGATACTGATACAGTAAATATTGAAGTGTATTGAGATTTTCCTTAGTCATATAGATGTTATTATCAAACCATGCATTCCACTGACCTACTGCCGCAAACATGGCTACTGTTGCAAGCACAGGTTTTGATAACGGTACAATAATATGGGTAAATATTTTAATATAGCCTGCACCGTCAATCATCGCTGATTCTTCTAATGACCTTGGCAACTGCTCAATAAAAGTCTTAATCAAAATAACATTGTATGCCGAAACAGTGTAGGGTAGTATGTAAACCCAAAAGTTGTTGAGCAAGTGGTAACTTTTCATTGTAAGGTATACGGGGATTAATCCCCCACCCACATACATCGTAATAATGAGCATGCGGTATAAGTATTTCCTACAAGGCATTGCCTCTTGTGTAAATAGGTAGCCTAACATCCCACAGCTTATGACCGTCAAAACTGTTCCTATCACAGTTCTGAGTACGGATACTAAAAAAGCACGCCAAATTCCTTGTAGCTGAAAAATCTGACTAAAGCTAGAAAAAGAGAATCCGTGTGGCAAAAAATATAAAGGCGCCTCATTGACTCTTGTGGGATCACTCAGACAGTAAATTAATAAATACCAGAAAGGATATATGCACGTAAATGCTAATATCATAAAAAAACTATAATTTAAAACTTGAAAACCTATTCTTAAAGGTGTATTTTTAGCATGATCCATTATTGATTCTCCCCCCTTTCCTAAACAATTGCTTCCCCGCGAATTTTTTTAGCAATTGCATTTGCTGTAAACAATAGCATAATGCTGATCACAGATTTCATAATGCCAATAGCTATACTATACGAATAGTCTTGACCTATAAGGCCTAACCTATAAACATATAAATCTAGTACTTCTATTGTTTGCGCTGTTGATGCATTCTTGAACAAGTTCCCTATACTAAGTAATAAAAGCACAATTTATGTGGGCATCAGGCCTCTCGTTTCACTACTGGTCTCTTTCTTACTTGCCTAGTGATTCTACTTGGGCTTTTGATTGGTTCCAATTTGTTTCAAACCATTCCCATGCTTTTTGTTGATTGGCTTTATTGAGCGCTTCAATCAGCGCATCTTTATTTTTAATAAACGCTTCATCTGTCTGTGCCCCTACAATCGCAGGAACATAGCTAATCGCTATTTCCTCACACTTAGACATAATACGCTTGATATCAGATGGCACACTCGGCATGATTGCATCAATATCGGTATTCAGCGTCGAATGGTCATACCCTTTACCTTCTTTCACCATATTTTGGTGTACTTGAGACGGATAGTCTACACCCATCACTTGACTGTAGTCTTTTTGTATTGGGTTCAGACCCTCAATACGGTACTGCTCTTTGCTAAATAGTGAATAAGGATTACCATCTGGATGGAGGTTATCTGGTGACATCCCTACAATATTCTGCCACTTTCCAATCCCTGTATTCTTCCACTCTGGCGTGGTCTTCATATTTAAAGTCTCTTCGAATATGTAGGGTTCTCCCGCTTCATCGTAGTCCCAATGAACCCCTTGAATACCTGAATAAGCAAGTCTATTGCCATCAGGACTGTCTAGGAAGTCTAAAAATGCTACCGCTTTTTCAGGATTCTCACACTCACTGGTTACAAAATAGAGTTTGTTGACCCATCCCGATCTAAAGTCAGATCCATACCACCCTGCTTCTGCTGGTAAAGTCATATAACCTTTCATCGTATCAGGATCCTTTTCCCTGTTGTTACTATAAAAGTTCCCAAGATACCATCCTGATCCATCTGAAAGATACTGTCCTTTGTCTGCCTTCTCAATCATGTCCTCTCCCTTAGTGATAAAAGCATCAGGATCAAGTAATCCCTCTCTATACAGTGTATTATAGAACTTCATGTCTATCCAAAATGGACTATTACCTTCATAATCCACAAAATTATTAACCACATCATTCGTGCGTACATCAATGACATAATGTAGATTTCCTATACTCGCCTGCTTATAACCATAGCAAGTCATGGCTCTAATACTCCATCCATGTATCCCCATATCATTATAGACAGACATCGCATATACCGGCTCTCCTGTCTCCGTTACAGGATAAATCGTTTTCATTTTTTTAAGGGCATCAATGAATTCTTGGTCATTTGAAATGGTTGGCATACCTATCTCTTTGTATAAATCCCATCTTACCTTATACCCATAATAAAGTTCAGTTGGCCCATTTGGCAATTCAACGCCCGAACTTGGTGTATGGAAGTACAGTTTCCCTGTCCCATTGCTATATTTTTCTCGCATCAAGTTATTTCTAAATTCAAATTGACTTATATTTTTTCCATATTCCTCTAAATAGCCATCTAAGGGTACTGCATATCCCGCTTGCAGTACTTGTTCAAGATGCTCAGGATACATCATTAAAATATCCGGCAAATCACCACTTGCTAAAAGTAAGTTGAACTTCTCATTGTCCAAATTGATTCCTTGCAAATCCACGCCTAGTTGTTTCTCAATTTCATCAATCAATGTTGTATCTTCTTGATCATCTCTCCCCGACAAGCGTAAATTCAATAATCCTATAGTGAGTGGCGTAGCATCTTCTGTAGCATCTTCCACACTAGCCCCCTTCTTGGATTCATCTATCGTCGTAGGGCTACATCCCACACTTCCTACTACCAACAAACTACCTGCCAAGAAAACACTCATTGCTTTTTTTAACATTCTCATAACTTTCCCCCATGTTACCTATTACTTTATATGTTTTTCACACTTTAACTTCCATTCTCTTGGTGACATACCTGTTTTCACCTTAAAAATTTTACTAAAATATGTTTCTTCAGAAAATCCTACCTCTTCAGCTATTTGATAAAAAAGCAAATTGCTTTTGAGTAGTTCTTTGGCCCTTTCTATTTTTAGTGCCATAATATAATCCACTAGACTTTGTCCCATTTCTTTCTTAAAGAGTGTGGAAAAGTAATTAGGGCTTAAGTTAACATAGGTTGCAATACTTTTCAAACTGATCTCTTTATTATAATTTTGATGAATGTACTCTAATGCTTTTACAATTTCATCTTTGGGAAGAAACTGTTTTTTAATATGTATTTTAATCTTCTCAACAAAGGTCTGATAAATCTTAAATGCTTCAAAAAATGTCCTGGTACCCATGATCTGTCTTTGCAACTGAATCATCTCTTCTGTACTATTAATTTTGACATGCTTATTTGTTAGATTTGCAAGGCAAATCAATTGATCTTGAATCAACTCCTTGTAATGTGTCCTATTCTCCTGCGCACATATACTCACTATTTCTTCTATCATATGTTTATATTTCGCTTGATCACTTTGAGAAATCACCCACTCTAAACTATCTTGTTCAATTGTTGTAAGCAATAGCTGTATAGGTTCTTCAGGTTTATAGCTGTAAGACTCCCATAAAATCGACTCCTCTATAAAATAAAACTTATTGATAAGCTTTACATTTTTTATATATTGGTGTTTGAGTTGGCTCCATCCATCGGGTAGGCTCATAATAATAACCTTCAATTCTGCCTTAAATAATTCCCTACTGGTCTCAATCATATGAACTAAATCTCTTTCTAGTCCCTCCTTACTCAGTACAACTTGTTTATCTAAAAACATAAGATCTTGCTGATCAGTCATTCCATAAATTGTTCCCCTAATCCCTGCTACACTACTTTTCACAAGGTCATTTAGTGCACGACTTTTAATAACACGCTGTTGCATAGTGGCTTCATCCTGAATAAATTCTTTATGGATAATAAGCACGAAATTAGGTGCATCCAAGTGTTGTGTGCATGAAACAAATTCATCAATAGTCATCCTTTCTTCTATTAAATGTGAGATCAAATTTTCCGCTATTGCATCTGCACGAGACACTTTCTCCACAACCCGAAGACATTTTTGATTGTGAAGCAATGTCCTTTGGGCTTTTTCTAGTACACTATTGATTTCTTTCATACTCATTAGTGCTTTGGAGAGGTAAGCAAAAATATTGTAAGCTACCATTCCCCGAAGCACTTCAAAATCCTCTACACAAGAAATGACAATAATCAAACACGACTGATCAATTTCTCTGATTTTTTGTATCAATGCTACACCATCCATCTTGGGCATCCTAAGATCAGTAATAATAATTTCCGGTCTTTCCTCTAAGAACAACTGATATGCACGCTCACCATTGTCTACATCAGCAACAACCTCCATATCTAATGCATGCCAGTCTATAGAATACTTCAATCCACTTCTTACTAATAACTCATCTTCTGCAATCATTACTTTGATCATCACATAGTCTCCCATTATAGCCTTTTTCTCTTATTAAGCACGCCTCATTCGTTATTCTATTGTATTATCACCTATTGTTATTTTCAATACTTATGTAAATAATTATATACTCAAACAAAAAAGCTCTAGAAATGTTGATTTTCAACACCCCTAGAGCTTCTATGAGCACATACCCTACTTGGCTAACATCACACTCAGTTCTCTCATAACAGAAATTTCACTACTCTGTATGCTTGAGTGGATCTCAAAGCGGAGATAGCGCGCGTTACAAGATGATGTAAAAGGTACAACTTGAAGAATTGGATTATGATAAATATTATCAAAGGCATCTTCTTGCTTTTGTGCCTCCCAATGTTCTCCATCCATACTTGTGTAGAGAGAGTACGTTGACACATTATAATTGAAGTCATAACCATCTGCAACTGGCATAAAGCTGAATCCTGAAAGTGTCAGTTCTTCTCCCATATCAAGTTCTACCCAATAAGGATTTGAAGTAGTTTTCAGATAACACGTTGCATCTTCACTCAAGATGTTTTCACTTGCAAAACCTGCTGCTTCATTTCCTGAACTTGCAGTTACACGCCAATGTTTTTTATTGACACCAAAAGTTTTAGTTGCCACAACATTCTCTTCTACATAAAAATCTGGATTTTCTTCAACGTAGTAGGCAACTGCTTTTACAATCCCACCATATGGTAAGTCAAACGATTGTGTATAACGTGCACTCTCCTGAGTCGGCACACTACCATCTGTTGTATAGTAGATGTCTGCTTTAATACGAGATGTGATGCTGACAACACCTTCTTCTGAACGTGTAATGTTTGGTTCTGCCACAAGGATTGGTGCCTTATACAAACCAATTTGTTTGATTACAGGCACGGCTCTTGTTTGAGTGATTTGAATACGAAGTTTACTTGCTGTGATAAAATCTTCTTCTGATAGTCTCATCAGCTTCTTATAGCCAATCACTGTCCCTGCTCCTAATGTCGTCCATCCATTATTTTCTTCTACTTCCACTACGAATGCTTCTACACGTTGCCCTTGTTTGATTTCTTCTTGAATCATCAATGTATTGAAAGTCACAGGTTCTTCGAAGCTGATCTCAACAAAAGTATTACCATCACACTCATAGGTTTCAATACTTCCTTCTTCTACGAGATTGTGTTTGAAAGTTGCGCGAATCACTTCACCAATCTGCTTGAGTCTTGTCACATCTGTCTGATGGAACAAACCATTTGGCATGACCGGTACATTGAGTAAGAGCTGCGCATTGCCACCTACTGATTGGTAATACATATCCATAAGAAGTTTTAAAGATTTAACCATATCGTCTTCTCTGTCATGATAGAACCAACCTGGACGAACAGAAATATCTACTTGTGCTGGATACCATGTGACCCAGTCCCCATTAGCCGCATGTTTTTTGAGCGTTTCTCTTCCACCAAGGTCCTCTTTAGTCGCTAATGTATAGTTATGGTTACAAAAAGAATAAGCACTTGCCTCAGAAAGGTGTGCATCAATACCTTCTAACCCTGGCATTGGCAATGGACTCCATTCATTCTCTCTACAGCTCCCCGCTTCATTGCCACACCATCTTGTATCAGGTCCCATACAAGATACAGTGGCATTCGGTTGAAGTGTACGCACTGTTTCATAAATACCACGCCAATCATACGTTTGCTGTTTGCCATTAGGTCCTTCCCCACAAGCTCCATCTAACCAGAGGTCAATCACATCACCATAGTTGGTAAATAGTTCCGTAACCTGTCTCTTATAATATGTATTATATGCTGGTGAATCCCCATAACTTGGTTCATGTCTATCCCATGGTGAGAGATATACTGCAAATTTGACACCGTATTTCTTACAAGCCTCTGCCACATCTCTGACAACATCCCCTTGCCCATTGCGCCATGCTGTATTTTGAACAGTATAGTCTGTATATTGACTTGGCCATAAGCAGAACCCTGAGTGATGTTTGCAAGTAAGCACAATTGCCTTCATCTCTGCATCTCTGATCGCTTTAACCCACTGATCAGCATCTAAACTTGTTGGGTTAAAAAGATCCAGTGGCTCTGTCCCCTCTCCCCATTCACGATCCGTAAATGTGTTGAGACCAAAGTGAACAAAAGCAATAAACTCTAGCTCTTGCCATGCAACTTGTTGGTCTGATGGACGAACTTGCACGACTTTTTTCAATATTTCTTCCATTGTATCTGTGGCACTCAGTTTGACCATTGTGCCCCCATTTTCAAGTTCTTTGATATATGATTCCATAATATTCTCCTAAACAAATATTTTTATAAGCTTATTTTAACCATCACAAATATTAACTTCAACTTATATTAAGTAATTGCGTAAAATTGTTAAAGTTTAAAAGAATATTTTGCAAGATATCCTTTTCGCCCTAAAAAATCATCCGTATCCAGTAGGGTAATGTACTAATCCCTACGAAATAAATCATCCGTATAACATAGGATTCATGCCTCAAAATTGTTCTTACAAAAAACACTAATAATCCAATGGTCATGGCCCATTCTAAAAGACTTGTAAACGGCATCCCAAAGAAATAGAACCGCCTAAGAATCCGGCAATAACTTCTAATCCCCCAAAAATACAATGCGATATAGGTGGCGCCTTCCGCTACTGTAAGTCTCATTTTTCCCAACACCTTTCATTACAATAAAAGCTCCCTTAAGTTTCATACGCTTAAGGGAACTTTTATATGCTTCTATTCGGTTTCTACACCATAGACTTCTATTTGAGAGAGTGCTGGGAATGGTGAAGGATCGTCTGCCTTAATAAGTTTTCCTAACTCTAGCCATTCAATCGCTCTTTTGGCAAAAGTAATTTCTTGTGCCCTATCTGTCTTTTCAAGCTGCATCACCACTTCACTCCCATCTGAGAATGTGACTGTTGCCTGTTCCCACCATGCATCATGTGGGAAATCCGCTCTTGTATACAGACGTATTTTATCAACTACTACTTTACGTCCAAAGTCGATGCGCATCGTGGCATCTGGATTTTGGTTGATGCCCCATGATTCATAAGGCCATATACCATGGGAATGATTTTCACAGTTGCCATTGATGGCATTTTTGGCTGCAAAAACTGACTCTCCTCTTGTCTCTACATTGGCAGAAGCATGTGGAAAACACTGGGTATCACCATGTTGGTCGTATTTATTCAGTGCAAGATTTTTATAACCCGTTATTTCTTGTTCTGTGGCATAGCGCACCTTCAATAAGTGCATATCTCCCGCAAAACTCTTTGGTGAATAGCAGATCTTCTTCTCCCCAAATGGAATGCCATAAGAAAGTACGCCTCCCTTTAGCATCACAAAACTTTCACCTATAGCATCATCTAACTGAAGCATCAGGTAAGCTACCTCATCATTACATTTCACAACAATTGTATCTCCTGCCTCATAAGCCCTAGTATAGACCAAAGAAACCTCCTGTGCCGCTTCCACCTGACTAAGTACTACTTGCTCTTGATTTAAAATTGCAATTTCTAACATTTTTTCTCCCTTTCTATGAACAAAGAGCTGTTACATCGCTCTTCTTTCTATGCTGTAACAGCTCTACCTTTTATTATTTTACAACTTCATCATTTGGGTTGTTTACCAATATAGGCTAAAATACCGCCATCTACATACAAAATGTGTCCATTCACAAAGTTTGAAGCATCTGATGCAAGAAATACTGCAGGACCACTCAAATCTTCTGGTGCACCCCAGCGTGCTGCTGGCGTTTTGGCAATAATAAATTGATCAAATGGGTGCTTGCTACCATCTGCTTGCACTTCACGAAGAGGTGCCGTCTGAGGGGTTGCAATATAGCCCGGCCCAATCCCATTACACTGAATATTGTACTCCCCATATTCTGAAGCAATGTTTTTGGTAAGCATCTTGAGCCCACCTTTTGCTGCTGCATAGGCAGATACTGTCTCACGCCCTAATTCACTCATCATCGAACAGATATTGATGATCTTACCATGCCCTTTTTGGATCATTGCTGGAATAACTGCTTTTGATACGATAAATGGTGCATTTAAGTCGACATCAATAACTTGTCTAAATTCATCTGCACTCATCTCACACATTGGAATACGCTTGATAATCCCCGCATTATTTACCAAGATATCAATCACACCAACTTCATCTGTGATCTGCTTGACCATTGCATTGACTGCCACTTCATCTGTGACATTACACACATAGCCATGCGCCTTGATGCCTTCTTCAGCATAAGCTGCACTCCCTACATCTACCTTTTCTTGTGTGAGATCGTTGAAGCACACAGTTGCGCCTGCCTCAGCGAAAGCTTTCGCCATAGCAAAGCCAATGCCATAAGATCCACCTGTCACAAGTGCAATTTTACCTTCTAAAGAAAATAGATTCTGATTCATATGTAGCATCTCCCCTTATCTCAAATCTTTGTTATCTACAGCATCCATGTCTGTAAACACTTGGTTTTCACCAACCATGCCCCAAATAAATGTATACGCTCTTGAACCACTTCCTGCGTGGATTGACCAGCTTGGAGAAATCACCGCTTCTTCATTTCTCATCACAATGTGTCTTGTCTCAGTAGGTTCACCCATGTAATGCATCACAAATGCCTCTTCTGGCATCTCAAAGTAGAGGTACACTTCCATTCTACGGTCATGTGTATGACATGGCATCGTATTCCATACACTACCTGGTTTGAGTGCAGTCATTCCCATCACTAATTGACAACTTGCAACTTGACCTGGAAGAATGTATTTGTTAATCACACGGTGATTTGACTCTTCGAGTGTACCAAGCTCTACTTTATTTTCATCTTTGATAATCACTACATCTTCCGCTGGCTCTCCTTCCATCTTGATTAATACTGTTGGATAAGCCGTATGTGCAGGTGCACTATTGATGTAGAACTTGGCCGGATTAGCCACATCGTCACTTTCAAATGTGATGTCTTTTTGCCCCATTCCAATATACATCCCATCTTTGTAGTCCAATACATATGCTTTATCATCAACTGTGAGTGTTCCCTTACCACCGACGTTGATAATACCCATCTCTCTCCTTTGTAAGAAGTAATCCGCACGGAGTTCCTCTCCTGCTGTTAATACCAGCGTACCATCTGTTGGAACGGCTGCCCCTGTAATAATACGGTCAATATGGCTATATACAAGTTTGATCTCTCCACCTACAAAAAGGTTTTGAATCAAAAATTCTTCTCTCAAACGTTCTGTTGTATAATGCTTTACATCTCTTGGTGAACATGCTGTTCTGATTTCCATGTAAATACCCTCTTTCTTTATGTATGAATGATTATACTATAAGTTTAACATACATTTTTATCGACTTCCTGGCTTATATTCATTAAAATGTGGTTTTTTTTGAACTCATTTTATATAATGGTATTATCTTATTTATTCAAAGGAGTCTCTATGAAAAAATTATCATCCTGCAAAGACGCTATGACTCACTGTATCTCCCAGAAGTATTTCTCTATTGCACACCTCTACAAAGAAGAAAAAGCCATGGCAATGCATATCCATGACTGTTATGAGCTCTACTATTCCATTTCTGGTGGTAAACAATTTTTGATTGATAATAAATTCTACACCATCTCTCCAGGCGACCTGTTTGTGATCAATCAGTATGAGAGCCATTATCTATCACAAATTGATACAGAGGTTCATGAGCGCATCATCCTTGCCGTGTCCCCAGAATTACTACGGCGCTTATCCTCTTCTCAAACTGACTTAGCCTATTGCTTTCACAACCACCCAGATGCCTTTAGTCACAAACTCTCTTTGAGCAAAGAGCAACAGCAGCGCTTCTTATATTTCATCAACAAGCTCACCTCTGCCACAGGCTATGGTCAAGACTTAGCTGAGCAAGCTGCCTTTATAGAACTCATGCTATTTCTCAATGCTGCTTATCTTGAAAATACCGATCGCCTCTCGCTTGAAGAATCGACCCCTAAATATAGTGAGCAGGTAGATGACATCCTAGCTTATATCAATTTACATATTCATGAACGTCTGACGATCGATACACTCTCACAGGCATTCTTTTTGAGTGATTCTTATATCTGCCGCATTTTCAAAAACACCACGGGTACTACAATCAACAAGTACATTACAGCACGGCGCATCAGCATTGCCAAGTCTCTACTGGCAAGTGGACTCAATATCAATGAAGTCTGTGAGCAGTGCGGCTATAACGACTATAGCAATTTTGTAAAAACTTTTACCAAAATAGTAGGTATCCCCCCTAAGAAGTATGCTCAACTTTCAGTATCTTAGTTGATCTCTTAAAGTTGCCTAGTATCGCGCGATTACTTTCTACATAAGCCTTGTATTGCGCAAAAGTATATTGTTCACAGCCATAAATACGTTTTCCAGCAGCTAACGTCATGCTTCTTCTTTTATTTTCTTCTTGCCAAGCTTGATAGCGTGTTTCTTCATCCATCTCGCTATCTAATTGTGCTTGGTGTGCAGCTAATTCAAGTACTCCTTCTAACTGCACTGATGCTACCATCTGCTGTGCTTCAGGAAGCTTTGTAAAACACATTCTCCTCAAAGATGACTGGCCCTTGATCTGGTGAAAAGACCATTGTCTTTAGGTGCGCTCCTATATAAAAAATGTTGTGAGAAACATATGCTGGTTGCACATTGGACGTCATAAACAAATAACGTTGATCATTATAGCTGATGTTGTTGTGGATCTTGGATCCAATTGCATTTTCTTGACATACAAGCATGAATCCACCTTCATTATCATGACTAAAGTTATATTGATATAGTGTGCCAAAAGACCAATCACAATCATACGCCTGACCATCCCCATTCAGGTAAGTTCCAAAAGCTTCATTGTACTGGAATACCGCTTCATAGCATTGCCACGGCCAAATCGCTGCATTATACATCAAATTCGGGTCCTCTTTTGTCGCCACACTTGCTTCTTGTGATGTATTATGCTCAATTAGTGGTTGATAACTATACATGGGAACAATTGCATCCCCACCAACACATTCGATATAATTATTGCGAATCATCACCTCTTGATGAAGGTAGGGTTTGATGGCTTCACTTTCCCAAATGCTCAGATCCTGTCCTACAATTTTGGAACCACATCTTGTCCCACCTACACTCATTCCAGTTCTATGGACATTTTTCACATGACAGTTCTCAATGACAATGTCTTTGAAAATAAGTGGGTATGCTACATCTTCACTATTGATACAATAAAAAATCCCCCCATTATGTTGATCTTTAAGCTCTGGGTGACCATTAACATCTCTAACAAAAACATCATTTAAATAAATATGTTCAACGCTCCCCCCTTGTCCTTCATTGAAAGCCTCATCTGCAGAAACCATAATCCCAGTACGTCCCTCTAGTGGCATTTCACCTTGATTGGTAACTTGCAGATTTCTCACTACTCAGAAAATTTAATGTGCTCCAAATTACTGGCTCGTGACTGGTCTCTTGCACACTACTTTCCGAGACAGACCACTTCTTTAGCACATAGGTTGTGCGCCACATGCCCCAGTGTTGTCCATCCTCTATACACCCTCTTTTCCCCTAACAGTATATTGATATTCCTTTGGTGTCTTGCCAACATACCGCTTAAATACCTTGGTAAAGTAATAGGCATTTTCAAAGCTCAACAAATACGAAATCTCATAAATCTTATAGTTGCCTTCACGAATCAACTCACATGCTTTATACATTTTCACTTCATTAATGTAATCTACCATGTTTTGATTACACTGCTTCTTGAACAAAGCAGATAGATAACTCGGTGACACACTCACGTAGTCTGCTAGATCTTGTAGCATAAGTTTCTCGGTGACATGATTCGCTATATAATTTTTCACATGTTCCACAACCTCACAATGGGATCCTGTCATTTGTTCCAATTGCCAAATCACCTGCGCCTTAAATGTACTCAGCCACTCCTGAAGCTGTCGCCTTGTGACTAATTCATTGAGTGTCTTAATCATCTCCGAAAGATCCCCAAAGTATAGACTTACCCCCTCTTCTGGCAAAAGTGGTCCCAATACTGCATATACCGTACTGTAAAGATCAATACAACTTCGAAGTTCATTCTTAGCGGTATGAACCCCCTCAACTAACTGAGCCTCAATTATTTTAAAAACCATCTTACATTCTGCTATGTCTTTTAACCTAATAGCAATCACTAATTTATTAATCATTGGGGCCAAATTTATCTCTTGGCAGCTGATCCCCTCCACTTGGCTATAATAAGCCAAACCAGGCTCATAGCAATAATAATAGTCCAAAAGCAGATCGATCTGGCGTAATCCACAGAATATGTCACTTCCTTTTAGCACATCACTCACCAACACCGAGAGTCGTGTTGCCGTGACATTGGCAGACGCAAGCAAAAGTTTTTGATAAAACGTTTCTATCTGTACCTTTATGTCCCTCTCACCCAAATCCCATACAACAATCCGGAATTGTTGGCATGTCATATCAGCGGTTGTCAAAAGATACTTTCCAAAAAGTTTGGGTAAAATTGTTTCTACGAGTTGTTGTACCCATCCATAGATCCTCTCACGATCTTGAAGTGATGCATACTGGACTTTGGGAAGCTCTGTATAGTCAAGTACCACTTCTATCAAAACCATATCCTCTAGAATCTGCTGGCGCTCCAAGAGTTTGTAACCCTCGTTATTTTTATGGGTAATCTTTCTTTCTAGTATTTTTTTGAGGCAGCCTTTAATCAGTTGTTGTGGATCTTCTGTAATCACTTCTGTTGCCAAAGATAATTTTGCCACTTGATTTCTCTTATCACATTCTTGAATGGCCATATCAATTGCCTTCTCCAAGACTTCTGGTTCTAGTTGGGTCTTAAGCAAGTACTCTATAGCTTTGTAACGTAGGGATTCCCTTGCCATGTCAAACTCTTGATGATTAGTTAACATGATAAATACAGGGGGATCCTGCTTCTGTGATACTTCTTTAAGTACATCCAATCCTGAAAGTATAGGCATATTGATATCACATACTACAATGTCTGGTCTTTCAGTGGCGATCAACTCAAGCGCTTGTTTACCATTTCTCGCAGTATTTTGAACGATACAGTCCAGCTTATCCCAGTCAATCAAAAACTTGATTCCCGAAAGCACAAGTGGTTCATCATCTACCAACATGATTTTATACATTACATACGCTCCTTTCTGATTTTGACCGTCATCTTGGTATAGCACCCTTCTTCACTCTGAACCAACAACCCACACCCTACACCATAGACGAGCTTAAGACGCCTATTCACATTGGCTATACCGATGCCACTCATTGTATTTTTGCCTGGCTGTTGATTCTCCTCAAGGAGATGCTGTATCTGTTCTTTACTCATCCCCACGCCATCATCCATTACATCAATATAAAGATATGACATATCCTCCCTTGCACTTATATGAATCGTTCCAATCTTACCCGACGGTTCAATGCCATGGAAAATTGCATTTTCTACTAAGGGTTGTAAGGTCATCTTTACAATACGATAGTCAAAAAAATCTGGTGTAATCGCATTTTCATACTCAAAAGTTTCTGCATAACGGATACTTTGTATCGTGATATAGTCTTTTAGTAGGCTGAGTTCATCTGCAAGGGTAATCTTATCTGATACACCTTTTGCCATATTTTTGAGCAAATTCGATAAACTCTTTGTAATATGACTAATACCTGGTGCTTTGTGAATCACTGCCATCCAGTGTATAGAGTCTAATGTATTATATAGAAAATGAGGGTTGACTTGGGTTTGAAGGAGCGCCATCTCAATCTTATTTTGCTCCTCATTTTTACGTATGATTTCATCCATTAAGTGCGCAACACTCTGAACCATTTCATTGACCAACCGTCCAATTTCACCTATTTCATCTCGTGCCTTCTCAATCTCAGGATCATACGAAAAATCATTCTCGGCAATCTTCTGTATGCGTACACTCAATCTGCTGATCGGCTTAGTCACCCACCTGCTCACCATAAAGATAATACAAAAGGTCAATACCAGACTCAACACAAGTACTACAATAAGTGTATAGAGCATCTCATTTTCTTTCATCGAAAATGTCGTCATGTCGATGAAGTTATAAAGTGATACATTGGTTCCCTCTATTGCTTTTCTATGTACTTTATACTTAGTGCGCCCCGAACTGGCTATTTCTTGATCCACGCCTTGCATCAACTGCGTCAATAATGTCTGGTCTATGTGCGCTGTAAGCCAACTGGCTGCATCCTGTTCGTTCCAGGCCACAACATAATCAAGTTGACTATGTGCTGCCAAAATATCCTTAATAATGCTGCTATCTACTTCCATATACAGATAGCCATTCTCCTTACGATCTGAAAAGGAGCTCACATTCAAAACGATGGCAAAACTATTGTTCTCATAGGGTGTAATGGATGCTTCGAGATAAAATATACCAATGTCATTTCTAATTTTTTGCTGCGTATCCATCTTCTGCTCCCTCAAGCGCGTCACATCTTCTAGATACGCATTATGATTGCCAACCGCCTGAACCACCACCCCTTGCTTATTAAACACAAGCATTTTATTCACATACTTTTTTAGCTTTGTGGTGGAGATCAGGTCATTCATAACATTCTGCGCTTGTAGAAGTGTTTTTTTATCTTCTACCGTTTTGACTTGCTGGATTTTCATAGCCTTCATCACATCATAGTGGTTGGCACAATTAATCCCCATATTAAAAAGTGCCCGAAACTCATCTTCAATCTCCATGGTTAAGTTTTCCATATAGATACTATTGATCTGATCCGCTTTCTCAACAATGATCCCATTTAAATAAGAGAATAGATAGAGATAGCCACATGTACTCACGCTGATGACGCACAACATTGAGTAAACCACCATTTTGAAGCGTATGCTTCTAGGATGCCACATGCCCATTTTTCTTCTCCGATCTATCCTCTTTTTTTTCATATGTATTGCCCCCTTATCCACCTTTTCTTCATGGTAACATATTCCCTTTCTAGCTGCCATGATTTTCTATGGTGAATAAGCGTTTCTATCCTTTTAAGCCACTTGTTGCAATACCTTCCACAAAGAACCTTTGGAAAGCAAGATAAATCACAAATACAGGAATCAGTGCTACCACACTGGCTGCCATAATCAGGTTGTACTCTGCTGAGTACTGGCTAATGAACATGCGAATCCCTAATTGGATCGTCTTGACACTTGTAGAGTTAAAGTAAATCATAGGCCCCATAAAGTCGTTCCATACGGTGACAAAGCTAAAAATCGTAAGACTTGCCAGTGCTGGCTTAGAAAGCGGTAAGATAATACGTGTATAAATGCCATATTCTGAAAGCCCATCAATACGCGCCGCTTCTAACAGGTCTTCAGGAATACTTTGATAGAATTGGCGAAGCAAGAAAACACCAAAGGCTGTAAAGCTTTGTAGTAAGATAATAGACCAATGGGTGTCTACAAGCTGAAGCTTGTTCATCATAATATACTGAGGGAGCATGTACACTTGCCAAGGAATTGCAATGGTGATGATATAACACAAGAACAAGGTATCCCTTCCTCTAAACTTACACTTTGAAAAGCCATATGCCGCAAAACTAGATGTTGCCAACTGAATCAAGGTCACAATCACTGTGATCTTGACACTATTAAAAGTAAAGCGTGCTAATGGGATCTTCTCCCATATTTTGGCATAGTTGCTCCACTGAGGATCCTTTGGAATCCACTGTATGGGTACACTAAAGACTTGACTTTCTACCTTAAGAGAAGCAGAAAGCATCCATAGCAAAGGGAGCAACGTCACAAATGCAATGAGTGTAAGTACGGTATAAATAGCCACTTTTCCAAATTTATCTTTTACATCAGACATAACGCTTCCTCCTACATAAAGTCATTGAATTTTTTCTCAAAACGGAATTGAATGATAGTAATGGTGCCAACAATCAAGAACAGCACCATTGAAGCTGCACTTGCTGTACCATAGTTCCAAGACACAAAGGATTGGTCATAGATGAAGTTGGCCAGCATCTTGGTGGCAATCCCAGGGCCCCCATCTGTGAGTACAAATACGAGATCAAATACCTTGAAACTATTGATCGTGAGCATCATAAATACAAAGAAATGGGAAGGTGTCAGCATTGGGAAAGTTACCCGCCAAAACTGCTGCCATTTGCTGGCCCCATCAATCTGAGCTGCTTCATACAAAGAGGGTGGTACATCTTGTAGCGCTGCAAGATAAATAATCATAAAGTAACCCATATTCTTCCACACACTGACAATAATGACGCCTACCATGGCCCACTGCACAGAAGCAAACCAGCCTGGAGGGTTCGCAACACCTACAAACTGTAAAAAGGCATTTACAGGTCCTGCATCCTTCATAAACATCGCGTTCCATACAGCCCCTACAGCGACAATCGATGCCACATAAGGGAAAAAGACAGCACTTCTAAAAAAATTAATTCCTTTTATTTTTCTATTTAATAATAGTGCAAGCCCAAGTGCTGCTGACATACTAAAGAAAACAGTAAATACAGTATAAATCAATGTGTGTTGCAAGGCGGGAAGAAATACGCGATTTTTGAAAATTGCAACAAAGTTATCAAGGCCAGCAAATTGTATGGCATTAAACCCATCCCACTGTGCAAAACTTAAAATAAACGAAAAAATAACTGGAATTAATATAAAGCACAAAAAGCCTAAGAAGTTTGGCAAGATGAAAGACATCCCTATAAGCGTATGACGCGTATTCATTTTCATCTGCTTTTTATGACCTGATGTTTGCATGAAATATCCCCCTTTTATCAAAGCGAAAGGCAGGCTTAGGTTGCTAATCCTTTCTTAGTCTACTAAGCCTGCCTGGTCTCTCTTTATTATTTTCCTTGAATTTCTTTTGAACGCTCAGCCATCGTTGCAAGCCCTTCATCCACGCTAGCTTCACCTAACATAATCATAGAGTGTTCTTCACCCATCATGGCGTTTACTTCTGCTACTTTGTCAGCCATTGGTCTATCAAAACTGATATTTTTGACTTTCAGCGCCTCTAATACACCTTCTGGCATCCCCTCTAAATTTGCAATTGCTTGTAATGTCTCTTGTGTTGAACGTCCTGGGATTGCACCTGCTTCAGCATAGAGTTTGGCACATTCATCCCCTGTCATGAACTTGACAAATTCCCATGTCGCATCTTTCTTATCTGTTGCTGCATTCATCACGAGTGGTGTCGCTGATCCTACCGTATAGCCCGCTTCTACATCACTTGCATGCGGCAATGTCGCAACACCCC
>JBOFIR010000148.1:0-4432 GCA_051650265.1 Cellulosilyticaceae bacterium | reverse complement strand
CACTTATCTTGGACTAATGATTACCCGTCCCTGACTTTTCCCGGCTTTACACCTTACCTTACATGTCATAGCTGTGATTTCATCCCCTGTAATGACCGATGTCCGATTGATATGATATGTATTTGCATCGATCTTTGTCAGGATATGTGGGGTTTCATATCCTTCGAGTATCCCCATCTCATCTTTAATTTCAAGTGCTTCTGCTTCAAACTTAATTTCATATTGCCCAGGCACCCTCACTTGTTGGGATAAATCAATATATAGTTCTTGCCAGTCTCCCCATCCCTTATCTGCCCATTCCAAACAACACACGCCTGATTGTCCATGGATTGCTACTGTATCATTTAAGCAGCTCACCAAAGATGCAATCGCTACACCCTCTACATGATATGCTTCAAAAGCACGAATCCTCGGCTCTTGGCAGCTTACTAAGACTTTGAATCTCAGCTGATCTACCTCTATATCTTCAAACACTTGAATCTTCTTTCTACCTATCATACTTCCGGTGGCAATCTCATGCCATATGCCATCTTTCAAACCTTCCAGCGTGTATTGGCGAATATTTTCACCTTCTCGGTAATCTTCCATAACCACTACATGGTTGATCCAAGTTGGTTGATCAAAAATAATGATTGCGCCATCAGACTGATGTGTCATGCGCCCTAGCGGATGGGCAAACCGTCTTTCAATCTCTGCACCAAACTCAGCATATCGCTTCACGTCCTCTTCACTAATGGCCCCTGTATAAGTTGGGGATGCATTCAGCAATGCAACCGCACCTCTCCCTACTGATTGGTAGTAAAAAGCCATCAACTCTTCCAGTGTTTTTCTCTTCTTCTCATTCGCCTTGCTCCAGAACCAATTATGATTATAAAGTGTGGTATCCACCTCTATAGGTGCCCATGCATCACCATCAGGATCACTATGGTAAGCTGTAGCAATCCCCATCTTTAAGTATCTACTATCCAGACTACTCCAAGCCGGATCATTTACTTTTCCCGATTCTGTACCACACCAGCGAATCGTCGCCTGTGGACTTTGGAAAATCACAGCACTTTCCGCATGTTTATCAATCAAGTCCCCGATTGCTACACCACAACTCCCATCAAACCATATTTCTTTATAGCGCAATCCATAGACGTCTTGATAACTAAAAACCTCTTCAAGTTGCTTTCTATAAATTTGATTGTATGTCTCTTGTAATGTATGATCAGCAGTCTTGCCACCCCCACCGATATAAGCTCCCCATCCATAATCGCCTGGATAAACATACACGCCTAGTTCCAGCTCATACCGTTTACAAGAAATGATCAGATCTCTTAGCAAGTCACCTGCTCCTTCTTTCCAAGGTATATGTGAAACACTATAATCCGTTGTCTGCGTAGGCCACCAACAAAATCCACCTACATGTTTCGCTACAAACAAAATCATTTTAGCACCCCAACTCTTGGCCACCTCACACCACTGATCTGTGTCAAGCGCTGTTGGATTCATGCCACTTATCGGATAAGTTCTATCATCATACTCCTGATCCTGCCAACTATTTGGCGCAAAATGAATAAACATGATTCTCTCTAACTCATGCCACTGGTATTGTACTTCTGAAGGTTTTGCCACCCTTAACACACCCCATTCTTCCTATCGTTTTATGAACTAATTTTAACACAAAATTAAATAAATTCTAACTTTATTTTTGTATCAATAATCCCCTTATAATTTGCAATTTGCCCATCATTATATTTTTATGTCCATACTCTTACCATTATGTCTAGCTACCTAGATGGTTATTTGGGGCTTTGGTGCATACTATATCTTGCAAACACATCATTCAAACAGCGATAACTGCTGCTTATTTGTTTCAAACTTTTTTAAATAGGCGAATACATCCTCAGGCTTGTAGAGGATCTTGTGCTTTGCACATGTCTTTTCAAAAATCTCCGTTAAGTATTTATGATTTTTGCTATGACACATATAGGATTCGCCATAGGTTCGGATATATTGATTCTTTACCCCTGGAAACAACTTATCCAGCTGCTCATAAAAATACTCCCTATTCCCTTCTCTCATGGTGACCCCAAAACCAAAACAAATGATACCACGTACACGTGCCTTCACACAGTAATCTAACAACCCTATTAAATTTTCCTCTGTATCGTTTATGAAGGGCAAGAAGGGTCCAAGCCATACCACTGTTGGAATGCCCTCGTCTCTCATTTTATTCAACACCTGGACTCTTTCAAGCGTTGTACTGACATAGGGTTCTATTTGACGGCATAATGCCTCATCATAAGTAGTCAATGTCATCTGTACAACACACTTTGTTTTGTTATTAATCGCTTTTAGCAGAGCTAAATCTCTTAAGATCCGAGATGATTTGGTAAGGATACATAGACCAAAGCTATATCTTTCTATCACGGCCAAACACTGTCTTGTAACCTCTAATTGTTCCTCTAAATGAATATAGGGATCGCACATAGAACCTGTACCTATCATACACGGTTTTCTTTTACTCCGTAGCTGTTTTTCCAAAATACTAACCGCATCTTTTTTAACCTCTATATCCTCAAATGCATGATTGAGCTGATAACAGTTACTCCTGCTATCACAGTAAATACATCCATGGGTACACCCACGATATAAGTTCATCCCATTATGAGCAGATAAAATGGTTTTATAATTTGCATAATGCATACTTAATTGCCTTTCCTTTTGCTCTGTTTGTTACTTCTACTCCATCCCATTAATGATTCACTCTCCTAGCTTGACCTGTGCTGCATCAATGGGTATTTGGGGCTTTAGTATGTGCTATAAAGCTTTCTCTGCTTGACGCGCAATACTTACTGGTAGTGGTTCGTGAAGTTGCCATATGATATTGACAGGTTTTGAGCCACTATGACTTACATAATCCGCTGTCCCCAGATACGTAAAGGGACTTGTGAAGCCTTTGTGCTGCTTATGCTCCCTTACAAACAACATCACTTTGCTCTGCATTTGCCTATGATGTATATACCGCTGACAGGTTGGGGTATGTGGTGAGATTTTACTTTGGGTCTGCCAATGAAAGCGTGTTTCATTAATGGCATAATCTTTATACATTGTGGATGGTGAATAGTGCTTTTCTACTTTATTTAGGGTAATAAATAGCGCATCTACCTGCTTATCCGGTACATATAAAACACCTTCTTGAAAACTATGTTTCTTCTCAAATGTATGTTTTCCAAGCGCTGTAAGAATTTGATCCGTGCTATAACTGCCATGCACCTCTAGTGCTGAATCTGCAAATGCTTGATCCGTTTTAGGTAGATGCTGTAGGTGTTGGTAGTTGTAACGTAATACACAAAGCATTTCTTCAAAGAGTGGCTTATTGCTGCGTAGCCTTTCTAGCCCTTCTTCTAGTGTCTTCACGTCTAACTGGCAAGGTGATTCATTCCAAACTGTATAATGGAACATCAGTAGCCAAGTTCTTTCTATTTTAGTGAGTTGATTTTCATTATAATCCGCTTTATGTTCAAGGACATCAAGCATATACCTCAAAAATTCAACACTATTGATAAAGCTTAAGCGGCTCAGCGCATGACCTAAGAGCACCTCATCTTGGCAATAGCCTTCTTCCCTCACCCCTGCTTCAATACATAGTCTGTAATAACTACTTGGGATCATTCTCCCATTTACTTTCGATTTGATTTTATAAAGGTCTAGTAATTCCACATCATACGCCTGCATAAAATCAACCACAGTTTGACAACTTCCCTGCTCTGCAGTGAGTTCTTTGATTTGCCTAAGTATACTTGTTTTGTTGGGAATGTAGCCCTTCATATTGTCTATGATATACTGCTTTGCTACTTTCTCCATATAAAGGTGACAACCCTTCGGCATGAGCAGCGATCCTGTCTCAACGCTCTTTCTTAACGCTTGCCCCTTACAAGTACTTAGTGCTGCTAACTTATCATAATAATTATATTGTTTATGTGCTTGTCCTACATAATCTAGAACAGTCAGGCACTCTTTATGATCTGCAAGACGTAGTCCACGCCCTAACTGTTGAATAAAAACAGTCATACTTTCTGTCGGCCTTAAGAAGAGCACTGTATTAATATCAGGTATATCTACTCCTTCATTAAACAAATCTACCGTAAAGATAAAGTTTATCTTGCCACTTACCAAGTCGGCAATCGTTGCTTCTCTTTGCTCTTCACTACTCTTTCCATGCAGCGTCGCAGAAGGAATCCCCTTATGACTCAAATAGGTCGCCATGAACTCTGCATGTTTAACTGAAATACAAAAGCCCAATCCTGTTGCAGTACGCATATCGGTCAGGTAAGTGAGCAAACTGTTGATCACCAGATCCGCCCTTTGTGTATCTCCAGAAATAAGATGATCCAACTGTTCGGTATCATAACCACCTTTTCGCCATGTGACCTTAGAGTAGTCA
>JBOFIR010000147.1:0-6215 GCA_051650265.1 Cellulosilyticaceae bacterium | reverse complement strand
CAAGATTTAAGGCTAGAGAATTAAATGTTATGATACATGAAGAATGTTTACAGGATGACATTAGATATTTTCCTAAGACAGGAAAAGTATTAGATATTGCTTGTGGCGATGGGAGAAATGCTATTTATTTAGCAAGATTAGGATATGAAGTTGTTGCTATAGATTTTTGCGAAGAGGCATTAGAAAGACTAAAGTATTTTGCTCAAAAAGAGCATCTTAAAATTGAAACTAGATTAATAGATTTATCAAAGGATTATAGTTTCTTAGATAAATTTGAAGCAATCATCATTAATCACTATAGACTAAAGCCACGGTTGTATAGTCATTTAATGAATTATGTAAGAAAAGATGGTGTTTTATGGGTGAATGGTTTTAGTGAAGTTCCAGAGGATCATCCTAATATTACTGAGGTAGATATACTGAAAGAAAGTGATTTTATAGGGTTAGATAATTATATTTTGGAAAATAAAAGCATCTATCAAATAAACCAACAAAAGTTTATACGATGTATCTGGCGAAAATAATATCTTATTTAAACTTTTAAAAACTCAATAGTTGGTTAATAGAATGAGTTATTCTATTAACTAATTGGATAGCCCCTTCAGTTCAAAGGGGCCATATTTCTAGGTATATACTAAATAGTGGCTACAGGGCTAACTTCATTTATTTTTTTGCTGTTCCAAGGGTTCAATCATAAGTTTGGTGTAGATAAAGCAACCGAGTAAAATGAATGCAGCGATCATAAAGAGCATCTGGATATTGGCGATGGTGATGCCGAAGACTTCGAGTGCGTAGGGTCTAAGAAGTTTGATGCAGAGTGCAGCAAGTAGGGTGCCGCAAAAACCACTGAGTCCATTGATCGAAGCGAAGACGCCGATATACTGCGTCTGCTCTGACTCTGGGATGAACATGACTTGGAGGTTGAAGAATGTCATAGCGACTGCGCCCCATGCGGTACCACTGAGTAAATAGATGAGTGGGAGGAGCCACACAACGGTTTTTCTAATAAGGAGCGTCTGCAAGAGTGTGGCAATAGCCATAATCAAAATGCCGATACGTGCCACGTAGGTCCAGTTTTTCTTTTCGATGAGTTTGGCCCATCGCTTAACGGTCAAGGTGCGAATGGCAAGGCAGATCATAGTGGAGCAAGTGATGAAGAGATAGCTGATCTTGAGCTTGCTCAGGAGATACACAAAGAGGTAGGCATTACCAAAGTAGATGCCAAAGTTCCAGAGTCCAAAGAGTAGGGCAAGCTTTCTAAAGTTTGTATTTTGAGATACACCTCTTACCGTTTGGAGAAGGTGTTTTTTTGTAGATATTGCTTGGGCTGGTCGTTCTTTGATAGATCTGAGAAGTGTGAGATTGATCACACCAACGAGAATGGTGATCAGGCCGAACACAACAAAACCTAAGCCTTCCTTTTGCCAATCACGGAATAAGTCGAGGGTATAACCTAGTGGGATTTCAAGAATCCCTAAGACGAGCATCACGATCATTTCACGTCTTGATAAGTATTGGGAGCGGTTTTTGGGGCACATTTCAAATACCCAGCTGACGATCACGGGACCAATCAGTGCAACCAGTAGATACCCTAGTGTATAGAGACTAATAAAGACGATTTTTCCAATTCCGGTGCCTGCAAATAATACAGGGAGGATATAAGCTAGTCCAAGAGCAATCCGAGAGAGCAGCATCAAAAGGGTAATTTTGCGCTTGCGTTCTTTGATACTTTGGAAGTAGAGGCCCCCAACTATTTGTAGAAACCCGACTAATATAGGAATTGAAGCAATGATGCCTGTGAGACTATCTGATAAACCAATGTATTTGCTAAACCCCGTTACGAAAACACCTTGTGTCAATTTGATGAGTAAGTTGCCACAGATGGCTTCACCGATAAAGCAGTTTTGTGCATGTGTATAGTCTGCATCGGTCAGGGTTTCTTCGTATTTTTGCATTTTGTCCCTCCTTTGCAGTAACGGTATCTTGATTAGCTTTTGCTGATTGACTATTTCTATTCAGGATCATGAATGCTTCCTTATTGTGGTCTTTTGAATAGTGGAGAAATGTGTACCTTCAAAATATTTCACGACTATATAAATCAATACATAACCTTTGGTCAATTTTGTGTCAGTGATATAATATAAATAATAAAGTGAATTCAATTTTGAAAAAATCTAAATGGGGTGAGAGAATGGCATTTTGGATTTTTATGTTGATTATGGATCTATTGATTCCGCTCACGATGATTATGTTTGGGCGCTCCTTTGGTAAGAATCCGCCCAAGACAATCAACAATGTGGCTGGGTACAGGACAACGATGTCTAAGAAGAGCAAAGAGACGTGGCAGTTTGCCCATCAGTATTGCGGGAGGCTTTGGTTCATATGGGGCTGGGTTGTATTGGCAGGATCTATCGTGGTGATGTTAGTTGTCATGGGGAAATCAGAAGATCTAGTAGGTGCTGTAGGTGGGATCTTATGTGTGGTGCAGTTGATCGGTTTGATGCTACCTATCATACCAACTGAGCGTGCATTAAGAAAAAATTTTGATGAGAATGGTAATAGAAGAAATAAGGATTGACAGAAGGCGAAGAGAAGCATAATATAATCTATAATGAAACGATAATAAAACCGATGAGTAAGAAGAGTAGCTATACAAGAGGATTTACAGAGAGCTGTAGGTGGTGAGATACAGTATGAGGATTGATAGTGAATGGGCTTACGAGGGGGACCCGAAAAGTGTAGTAGGCGTCCACGGAAACTCTAACCGTTATGATGAGAGCATATGATAGTATGTGAGATAAACACTTTTAGGTGGCTAAGCAGAGTATAGACTTCTGTTCCTATTTAGGGACAGGAGTTTTTTTGTTTTTATAAATATAAAAAGGGGTGGTTAGGTTGATTGAAGACTGGTGGTGGTATAGAGAAAGTTAAGAGAAGAAAAGGAGAAAATCAGATGAATGATAAAAAAAGAATTTTAACAGGTGATCGTACAACAGGAAGACTACACTTAGGGCATTATGTGGGGAGTTTACAAAATCGCGTGAGATTACAAGATGCGTATGAGACTTTTATTTTACTTGCAGATATACAGGCGATGACAACACATTTCAAGAACCCAGAGCTTTTGAAAGAGAGTATTTATCAGGTGGCTATAGACAATCTTGCAGTAGGTCTAGATCCAGAAAAGATAACATTGATTCAGCAGTCACAAGTACCTGCGATAGCAGAGCTTACAGTGTTTTATTCGATGTTTGTATCAGTCAATAGTCTCAGACACAACCCGACGACCAAGGCGGAGGCGCAGCAGTATGGCTATGAAGATTTGACCTATGGCTTCTTGGGTTATCCAGTGAGCCAAGCAGCGGATATCACTTTCTGTCATGCAGACTTAGTGCCAGTAGGAGAAGATCAGTTGCCACATATGGAGCAGACAAGAAAAATCGTAAGACGATTTAATGAGTTGTATGGTCAAGGAAGTGCGATACTGAAGGAACCAGAAGCACTACTGAGTCAGACTTCGAGGCTGGTAGGGATTGATGGCAATGCCAAGATGGGCAAGAGCTTGGGCAATGCCATCTACCTCTCAGATTCGGCAGAAGAAGTAGCAAGGAAAATCAAAGGAGCTGTGACAGATCCGAGCCGTATACGGGTCACAGATCCGGGGCATCCAGAGGTATGTGTGGTCAGTGCCTATCACAAGGCGTTTAGCGGAGAAGAGTATGACAACGTGTGTGAAGTTTGTAGACAAGGCAAGATGGGCTGCATGGCATGTAAGAAACAATTGACTCAGAATATCAATGAACTCCTAGATCCGATGAGAAGTCGTAGAGCATACTATGAAGCACATCTAGATGAGGTGAAGGAAATGATCAATGAGGGGAGCAAGCGTGCAAGACTGATTGGCAGTGAGACGGTAGCACAAGCGAGAGAAGCGATGCATCTGGGGCTCTAAAAATGACAGTTTAAATAAGAATATGTATGGTTGAACCTACAATGATAGAACTGAGGGGGAAAATTCGCTAAGATAGGATGAACAGTCAATATCTTGAGGGGGACAACATATGGAAAAAGTTTTTGAATGTGTACATTTGACAAAAAAGTATGGAGGCTTGAAGGTGTTAGATCATGTGAATCTGACACTCAAAAAGGGGCATATCTATGGATTAGTAGGAAATAATGGTGCGGGGAAGACTACCCTTATGCGAATTATGATGGGATTAGCATTTCCGACGAATGGAGAGATTATGCTATTTGGGGAATCAAAGGCTAAAAAGATTACAGCCAATAGACGTAGGATTGGTGCCATGATTGAGCATCCAGTCTATATAAGTACCATGAGTGGTAGAAGGAATTTGGAGTTATTAGCAACGCTTTATGGGATCAAGGATAAGCAAGGGATTGAAGAAGCGTTATTGAAAGTAAACTTAACCCACAAAGCGGATGTGTGCGTTAAAAATTATTCTTTAGGGATGAAACAAAGGCTAGGATTGGCGGGGGCATTGTTAGGAGACCCAGAATTTCTGATATTAGATGAACCTACAAATGGACTTGATCCAAGTGGCATCAAAGAAATTAGAGAAAGTTTGGTAGAGATCAATAGGCAGACAGGGTTACCTATGTTGATTTCAAGTCATTATCTGGAACAGCTGAATATGCTTGCAACTGATTTTATTATTTTGCATGAAGGGAAGGTTGTGAGTGAGTTCACAGATCAGGAGTTAGCCCAAAAGTGTAAGAGTTACATTGTTTTAGAAGTTAAAGAACAAGAATGCATAGATGAAGCAATCAAAGGTTTACAAAAGGCTGATCCTAATATGAACATAGAAGTAATGCCTACCAAACAGCTTCATATTTTCAATTTTATGCATTCTATACATACGATTCCAGGGATAATGGCTTTAGCAGGGATTGAAATCAAGAAATTAGAATCTGTAGGGGTGACATTTGAAGATTATTTTTCCGAATTGATAGGAGGAAAAAAAGATGCTTAGGTTGATGCACGCTGAATGGATTAAACTACGATACAACTGGGTTTTGGGGCTGATGCTCGCCATCTTGTGTTTGATTTCATTTATATTAGCAGGTGCAAGTTTTGGGATGCTGCCTGAATACTTAACTGCTGAAACACCGCAGTTTTTTACGGGGATTGAAATGTCTCAAGGAGAACATGTTTTTGAAAGAGTCATGAGAGATGTCTCATTTACCTCATGGTTGAGCCTAATCTTTGCGCCCCTATTTATTGGTACAGAGTTTACAAGTCGTAGTATGAATCAGTATATTTTTGCAGGGCATACAAGGCTTAAGATTTTTGTCGTCAAAATACTAGAGTGTTACCTCTTTGTATGTATTGCATCTGCGATCTATCCCATCGTGAGCTGTTTGAGGTATTCATTACCATGGCTTATACAGATGGAACCCCATGATGTGGCATATGTTTTAAGATGTATTGGGATGAGAGTTGTATTAGATATGGCAATCATGAATATTAGTATTATCGCTACATTTGCACTAAAAGATTTTATAAGGCCGATTGTTGCATCATTAGTTGCAACACTAGTAGTTGTTCAGTTTTTAGGCATAAGATATTCATTAGATCCTGCATCAGTAGGGTATAAAATTTTGAGTTTTTATCCTAGTTATCAATATAGTGAAGTCATGAGGCGAACTGCTACAAACGAGCAGATTTTGGTGGCAATCTATTCAGCTGGATTTTTTATTGTCCTTACAGTGGGCATTTCCTACTGTTTATTTAGAAGAGCAGAGTTATCTTAGTAGGTAAAGAAAGCACCAGTTCGGTATGTGAACGGGTGTTTTTGTTGTTTTAAAGGGTGGTTTATTAAATATAGTAGTCATTTAAAATTGAAAAAAGTAAAATATTTTAAATATATTGTAAAAAAGAGTTTTGAATATGATACAATGATAGGTATTCAAATATAAATATCAAGAAAATTTTGATGAAAAATCATTTCAAAGGAGGATTGTTAAGGATGGTGAATCGAGGAAGTAGCTATGCAGGATCTATGATAATAGACTAAGGCGGTTGCCTGCATAGTATAAAATGATCGCGCTAGTGCTTACAAGTAGATCCTGCACCCTTAGGAAAAGACATTTATCTTAAGGAGTGGGAGCATGGAGCATATAAAAGCAGAGAATGTTTTACCGGAAGAGTTAGTTAAAGAAATTCAAAAGTATATAAAAGGTCAATATATTTATAT
>JBOFIR010000146.1:0-6597 GCA_051650265.1 Cellulosilyticaceae bacterium | reverse complement strand
GACAAGGCATAATGACAGATACCAGTGGGAATATACTCATAGTGGGAGACGTTTTTGGAACTAATTTACAATCTGTTATTGCAACAGGTCAAAATCCACCCTATAGGCCTAATTATACAAGTAATGGGGATGCGTTCTTGCTAAAGTTGACAGCTAATGGGCAGAGTTTAGTCTATGGGACTTATCTAGGAGGGAGTGGTTATGACTATGGATATGCTATTGCAGTAGATACTGCTGGTAACGCCTATATGACAGGTGCTACGTCATCAACTAATTTTCCAGTATATAACCCCTTATACCCTTCATTTTTAGGGAATCAAGATGCATATGTTGCAAAGTTCACACCAGTAGGTGCACCGGTATTTATTACCTACCTAGGCGGCACTAACTATGATGAGGGAAGAGGGATTGCGGTAGATAACAGTGGCAATGCTTATATTACAGGATTGACGTTTTCCGCAAACTTCCCTGTTGTGAATCCTTTGTATAGCTATAATGGTTATCAGATGGCATTTATCACAAAGATAAATACGGCTGGCACAGTGCTATTGTATTCTACCTACTTAGGAGGAAATGGCTATCAAGTAGGTAGAGATATTGTTGTAGATACAGATGGCAATATGTATATTGTGGGTTATACAGTAGCTAGTAATTTCCCAACCAAAGACCCCTATCAGGTAGCGTTAAAGGGCTATCAAGATGTATTTGTGACTAAGATGAATGCAGCAGGTAATGCACTATTATTCTCGACCTATCTAGGTGGTAGTTATTATGATTATGGGGAAGGGATTGCCCTAGATGCCAAGGGGAATATTTATATTACAGGATATACCGATTCATAAGATTTCCCTACCATACCAGGTTCTTATGATACTTCTTATAATGGACATACAGATGCTTTTGTGGCCAAGTTTAATTTTAGTGGCTTTAGACCTATAGACCCAGGCTGTGAACTGCCACCAGAGGATGTTGTTTTCCAGGCAGGCGAAACTTATAAGGAAGTCATACTACCTACCAAAGAGGCTTATGAGATGACTTGTGAGGGGCGACTACTCACAGTTTCTGTGAGACTACGCAATATATGTAGTAATAAACAGCTAGCAGTGGGCGTATTGGTCTATGAGGTGATCAATAGTGACTTGGTGTCACGAGGATTCAAAGCTATCCAGGTCACAACCCCTCCACCCCTTGACCCCAATACACTCTGTGAATCGCTAAAAGTAGGGCCTTTTGAGTTTGTACTCCCAGAGGCAGATGTTACTTTGTGTAATGCGAGAACATTCCGCGTGAGGGTGATCGCGCACTATAGTAATTTACTAGAAGGTTATAGGCAATGAAACAAGTGAAGTTTGCACCTTGTGAGCAGGTTAAGTATGTGGAGCTGGAATTACAAGTTGGAGGGGATGGCCAGCTTCTGATAGTGCCTGTATGCTTGAGAGATGTGAGCTATGGTAGAGACATTATGGTGGGTGTATTTGTCTATAAAGACAATCATCTCTATGCCAAAGCTATCAAGAGATGCACAGCAAAAGGAAGGAATTACTGCTGCGAGTGTCACACACTCTATGCAGGTGATTTTGAGTTTTTGTTTGAAGCACTCTGTTTGGAAACAGTGACGGTTGAAGTTATAGCACACTCTATCTATTGTTAGAGTGTAGGATATATAAATAAGCTTAACACCCTGATGACTAAAGTTAGAGGGTGTTTTTTTTGCCTACCCAGTTGGCATCAATTTGAGATTCTCGCACATCTTCACATCTACCGCTAAATCCAAATATATTGAAACACTCTTTTATCTATTAGAATTAGATGGGGAACAGGGGTTAAGGTGGGTGAGTGTAACGAAGTTGCATTATAAAGATAAAAAGTATGCAAGTAAAAGGCGACAGAAGTCTCTCATTCTATGAAAAAAATGAAGGAGGGGTTTGCTGTAGTCGCTATAGAAATCAGAAAATTGGCTGATCACTCAAAGCAAGCAGCCGGAAGTATAGGGAGAAAGTTGGAGGAGTATGCGTTAGATACCCATATATTAATAGGTGAACTGAATGAAAGATATGAAGAGCTTATTAAAGCATCCTTTCAATCTTTACAGACATTCTAGGCATCTACATTGACAAAGAGCAAAAGTTTATCATGAAACTAGATCATGTGGATTGTGAATTGATTGAGGAAGAGGGTGGGCTTATCTTAAAGATGATGAACTGTACCCGATATGATGCAGAGGTAAAAGTACACATAGATGACTTGGATGAGCTGCCTACTCCTTATGCCAGTGCATTGCAAGTGATACCGATCAAGTCAGGAGAAATATTGGAACTTGCGATATAATAGATGAGCAACCAAAAGGGCTATGTGATAAGCACATAGCCCTTTTTGAGTGGTCTAAAACATATTGAGGAGATTGAGTAGCTGCTCTACCAGCTCGTCTTCTGAGAGGCGATCTTTTTGCATCAGCCAGTAGCGAAGTGTCTGAGTAAGTGCGCCTGTGAAAAACTGCGCGAGGATTTCGGGAGAAGAGGGGAGCTTGGCGCCGTTTTGAAGATCTTCTTCAAATTGGAGCTGCAAGGTAGAGGAGATCTCTTCTGAGAGGATATCCATGAGGGGGGATGACATATTGCTATGTAAGATGGAGTGAAGCAGCTGCTCATTCTGTGAGATGAAGCTGACAGCGCGGCGAAGCATGTTGAAATAAAAAGATTTTGGGCGTGCCTCTGTATCGGGTATGGAGTTGTCCGCGTAAAACTGAGCTTGGAGCTGACGAATCACGAAGATAGCAAACTCATACTTATCGGCAAAGTGTTTGTAGAAGGTAGCGCGGCGAATCAGTGCCAGATCACAAAGTTCTTTGACGCTGATCTCTTCAAATTGCTTTTTCTCAAGAAGTTGCAAAAAAGCGGTGGTTAATGCAGTATAGGTTTTTTGAATACGTAGGTCTGTTTGTTTCATAAGAACTCCTTTTTTGAAGACACTTTTTGTAAAGGTGTCAATTAAGTGACAAGGGTACATAATCTGAGCCTTTTTAAATCTGATAAAGTCAGTATAATGAGTTAATGTACATCTGTCAATTATCTGACAGGTGAACCAGGAAAGGAGAGACGATGAAATGAAGTATCGAAAAGTAGGCCTATTAGAGCAGGTCACAACGTTTATTGTGGATAAGCGCAATTTGCTTTTCCTTAGTTATAGTATAGCCATTCTATTTTGTTTCTTTGCTATGGGATGGGTACAAGTGGAAAATGATATTACGACATATTTAGCAGAGGATACGGAAACAAGACAAGGGCTGACCATTATGGAGCGGGAATTTATGACTTTTGGGACAGCCAAGGTGATGCTCTCAAGCATAGCTTTTGAGCAGGCTGAAGTGATTGCAGCCGAAATAGAAGATGTACCCGGTGTAGGGGCAGTCACTTTTGGAAGAGATGACGCTCATTATCAAAATGCAACAGCTTTGCTAGAAATCACTTTTAAAGGTGAGGCAGATGGGCCAGTAAGTCTAGAAGCGATGGCACAGGTGCGAGAGATCGTTGCGCCTTATGATGCCTCCATTGCAACGGTAGTGGGAGTCAATGCAGCAGACCAACTTGCGGCAGAGATGAATATCATCATAGGGATTGCAGCAGTGGTGATCGTACTTGTATTAATCTTCACCTCCAAGTCTTATGGGGAGATTCCTGTACTGATCTTGACCTTTGTGGTTGCGGCAGTACTCAATATGGGAACCAACTTTTTGGTAGGTAAGATTTCTTTTATTTCCAACTCAGTCGCAGTGGTACTCCAATTGGCACTTGCCATAGATTATGCGATTATTTTGTGTCACAGGTTCAGTGAGGAGCGGGCGCTCTTACCAGCAAGAGAAGCTTGTATTGTAGCTTTGAGCAAGGCCATTCCTGAGATTCTCTCCAGTAGCTTGACAACCATTTCCGGGTTAGTCGCACTTGTCTTTATGCATTTTAAGATTGGGCAAGATCTTGCGGTGGTGCTGGTCAAGTCTATCCTTCTGAGCTTGCTTGTGGTATTCACATTGATGCCAGGTTTATTGATGGGCTTTAGCCGCCTCATTGATCGGACGCCTCATCGCAGTTTTGTGCCTTCAATCAGCGGTGTAGGGAAGTTTGCGGTGAAGACGCGCTATATTATTCCCCCTCTTTTTCTGATAGGGGTCGTAGGGGCCTTTGTGTTTGCCAATAAGTGTCCCTATGTCTATGGCACAACGCAGCTTCGTGCTGCTCATAGGAATGAGACGCAGCTAGCAGAAGATCGGGTGAGCGAAGCCTTTGGCCAAGACAATCTTGTGGCACTTGTAGTGCCATCAGGGAACTATGAAGCGGAAGGCAAGCTGATGACAGAGCTTGAACGCTATCCGCAGGTCAAGTCGGCTATAGGGCTTGCCAATACAGAGGCGATGGATGGCTATATGCTGACAGATGCTATAGGGCCGAGAGCTTTTTCGGAGCTCATCGACCTCGACTATGAGGAAGCAAAGCTCCTGTACTCAGCCTATGCGATCCATGATGAGGACTATGGCAAAGTGGTGAGTGGGGTTGATCAGTACAAGGTTCCCCTTATCGATTTGTTCATGTTCTTGTATGACCAAGTGGACAAGGGATACGTACGTTTAGAGGATGAACTGATGGCGGACCTTGAATCTTTACATACACAATTGGTAGATGCCAAGAAGCAGCTCATGAGTGAGGACTACACCCGTATGCTGATCTTACTGGATCTGCCTGAAGAAAGCCGGGAGACATTTGACTTCTTGGAGACAATCCATCAAGTAGCAGGGCGCTATTATCCAGAGGATGTGTATATCGTAGGTAATGCGACCAGTAACTACGATCTGTCTTCTACTTTTGAAACAGATAATATCGTAATCAGTACATTATCAGCGTTATTTGTTATCGTGATTTTAATGTTTACATTCAAGTCATCAGGGCTACCTGTTCTATTGATCTTGGTGATTCAAGCGAGTATATGGATGAACTTCTCATTTCCTTACTTGCAGGAGAAGCCCCTCTTTTTCTTAGGCTATTTGGTGGTATCTTCGATACAGATGGGCGCTAACATTGACTACGCGATTGTGATTACGAGTAGGTATATGGCGTTGAAGAAGACGATGAAGGTCCAAGAAGCCATCGTGGAGGCGCTCAATCAGAGCTTTGCAACTGTGGTCACATCAGGGGCTATATTGGCATCTGCAGGGATATTGATTGGACAGATTAGTACAGATGGGATTATTGCCTCAATCGGGGTATGCCTAGGAAGAGGTACGATTATTTCCATGATCTTGGTCATGTTTGTATTGCCTCAAATCCTTGTGTTAGGCGATAGCTTGATTGAACGTACAGCCTTTACAGAAAAAGTAGGACCAGCAGCGCGGGAGGCGACAGGAAAGCTCCAAGTCAGTGGCAAGGTTCAGGGCTATATCTGCGGGATGGTAGATGCTGAAATCAATGGCGTAATTGACGGTGAAGTGCATGCACTGATCGCATCAGGTGCGAAGGAGAAGGAGGATGACGTATGAAACGCAACAATTGGATCGCGCTCTTACTTGTAGTGGTAATGAGTTTTTCTGTTCTTGCACTAGGGATCACCCTAAGTGGGCAGGAACAAACACTAGCTATTTCAACGGAAAAGGAATTGGTAGCATTTTCTAAAAAGTGTAAGCGTGATAGCTGGTCTAAGGGAAAGTATGTTGTTTTAAAAGCAGATCTTGATCTGAGTGAGATAGATTTTTCCCCTATTCCCATATTTGCGGGGACCTTTGATGGTGGCGGGCACACCATCAGTGGACTCAAAGTAAAAGCAAAGGGTTCTGCACAAGGCCTGTTCCGCTATGTGGAGGAAGGCGCAGTGATAAAAAACCTCAAGGTAGAAGGAAAGATTGTACCAGGTGGTGAGCAAAAATATATTGGAGGGATCGCGGGAAGCAACAAAGGGACGCTCCAGCAGTGTGAATTTACCGGGACAGTAGAGGGTGATCGCACCGTTGGTGGTCTCGTGGGGATCAACGAGGCAACAGGCAAATTGATAGAATGTCACGTATCAGGGACCCTACAAGGTAAGCAGGCTCTAGGGGGGATCGCTGGAGAAAATAAAGGGACAATCGTGGCCTGTACGAGTAGTGCTCAGGTCAACACGAGAATGGTAGATACCAAGGCGCTAGACGTCAGCAACTTGATGGCGCGTGACCTGGAGGAAACAGATGTAGAGACGCTAGAGCAAAAGTCAGATGCGTCTGATATTCAAGATATTGGCGGGATTGTAGGGATCAATACCGGCATCGTACAAGACTGTACCAACAGTGGGCGTATTGGTTATGAACATGTAGGCTACAATGTCGGGGGCATAGCTGGGCGCCAGTCAGGCTATATCACAGGGTGTATCAATACAGGCGTAGTGAGTGGCCGCAAAGAAGTGGGCGGCATCGTAGGACAGATGGAACCTTATGTGGTGCTCAAGTTCTCCCAGTCCAAACTACATCAGCTTAGTCAGGAGCTAGATACGCTACAAAGCTTGATTCAACAGGCGACACAAAGTGGTGATGCAGGAAGTGATGCCATATCTGATCAGCTCAGTACGGTTCAAGATCATGTC
>JBOFIR010000145.1:0-14901 GCA_051650265.1 Cellulosilyticaceae bacterium | reverse complement strand
AGTGATGACATCCATAGCCAACCAATGCACAATCCAATCGGAAACATTGTGTATGCTATGAGCAGCCAAAACATTGAATCAACAATGTGTAACGGAAAATGGCTCATGAAAGAAAGAGAAGTCCTTGTGGTGGATGAAGCACAGGTACTTGAGGATGTGAAGCGCCAAGCGGCGAAGATCAAAGAAAAGGCAGGGATTAGCATTCCTGTGGTAAGTAAGTTTAAATTAATCGAGGATTAATGATAGAGGGGATGCCGAGAGGCATCCCTTTTTTTGAGTGAATGTGGGGCATTGCAAGGGGGAGTAGGAAAATACCGTATCTATACCTGGGTCCTCGTGTTTTGGCAAATTCTAAGTTCCTAGCATCCCCTAACACCCTGAACTCACGCGTAAGAAGAGCGCTTACGTGTTCAAACAGCAGGGTTAAGAGCAGGGGATACTGCGTTACTAAGAATTTGCGAAAAACACTGCGGAGATGGTATGTGATACGGTATTTTCTACTGTGTGGCTGCAATATTCATATTGACTGGATGATAGGGGGATGCCAAGCGGCATCCCTTTTTGAGTGAATATGTGGCATTTGCAGGGGTGCGTAGGAAAATACCGTATCTATACCTGGGTCCTCGTGTTTTGGCAAATTCTAAGTTTCTAGCATCCCCTAACACCCTGAACTCACGCGTAAGAAGAGCGCTTACGTGTTCAAACAGCAGGGTTAAGAGCAGGTGATACTGCGGTACTAAGAATTTGCGAAAAACACTGCGGAGGTGGTATGTGATACGGTATTTTCTACTAGGTGGTTGCAATGTTCATATTGACTGAAGTATATGTGGGGGGGCTAAGGGTAAGGGGCTTACTTTTGAGGTGCAAAGTATAAAAATATCGTTAGGATTCTCACTATAATTATCAAACATAATCACAGGCCATTAACCTGTGTTTTTTTGTGAGTATGTTGTGGTATGTAGCATAGAAAGACAGCCCCTCTTCATAATCAAAAGAAGTCGTTTCAAGTAAAGCAATAATTATTTGACTAGTATGTGCTTAAAAAATATTGCTAAGTTCTAAATCCTTTCTTGTAAGTTGATAATATATAAAATCAAGGATTTTAGGAATATGGTCTACTTTACCAACTCTAATAGCCCACCTGAGCATACCTGACATTTTTAAACAGGCAAAGGGAACAATAGTATTATAGGCTAGATTATATGCATCAATCTCCTCTCTTGTAAAACTATAGTGCTCTTTTATTAGGCCCAAATTATAAATTAAATAATCATCCCATCGATTTAAGAAATCATTATCCATTAATTCTTCTAGCTCATCCGTATCCACAGGATAGCAACATTCACATAGAATATAATTTAAAATTACCTCAGTCCCTGCTAAATTAAAATCAATTACACCTGCAAACTCCATATTTTCATTCAGCATCACATTACCGTAATTTAGATCTGCTTGGAATACAGCTTTTGGCAAGGTTCTGTATATTGGTTCAAAATCCTTTCTTTTCTGTAAATAAATATCCCATATTTCATTCATTTTTGATTTATACTGTGGAAAGTCATTAGTAATTGTATCGTAAATGTATTTTCCAGCCCTAAAATTTTCATCACCTTCATCATTTTTATTAAATTTAACTGTGTCAAATAAGTGCCAAGGAGATCTCAAGGTACTAAAAAAGTTGGATTTAGAAGCAACTAATCCTATTGATCGTATAATAGAATCTCTATACATTTCATATGAGGGCATAGGAGAAAAATCATTAACACACTTATATTTCTTTACTTCTTCTGCATATAGAATAAATGTTTCACCGTTTATGTCTACTGACTCACAGTAATTTCCATTCTTGTTAGCAACTATTTTAGGACAGTATACACCTATGTTATTATAATGTTCACATATCAGACGCATATCTAAAATATGCTGCGGAGTAGTGAAAATGTTTTTTGCCATTTTCAACACTAAGGGGATACCACTTTCAAAAATTGTGATAAATGCATACCTTTTATCGTCTTTATTCTTTGAGGTATCTTTTTTATTTACTGAGATTATTTTGCTATCATTATATAGCTTACAAATTGTTTCAAAGTTATCCATCTTTACCTCCAATATGATTTTTTCATATATACTTTTAGAAAATATAGTTTGTCCATTCAACGTATGAATAGTTCTTACCATATTTAATATAATTGCTTCTATTCCTCAATGCATTGAGGAATAGGCGAACGTGTCGCACAAATATCTATTTCTTTAACTGAGTATACCATATTTACGGGTTAATACAATATTCTAACAATTTCTCTGAATCACAAGGAAAATCTCCGCTAAAATCACACCAATTATAAATTTACAATATCATGATTTTGCCTGTGAAATAGTTTATGGTTCCATGTGTGGTGTTGAAGTGCAAAATCTCTTAATCCTTTGATGATTAGAGTGTTTGCACTTCAACACTAAACCCGTTATGCCAAGGGGCATCCCTTTTTGAGTGAATGTGGGGTATTGCAAGGGGCCGTAGGAAAATACCGTCTCTATACCGGAGTCCTCGTGTTTAGGCAAATTCTAAGTTCCTGGTATCCCCTAACACCCTGAACTCACGAGAAAGAAGGGCACTTTCTCGCTCAAACAGCAGGGTTAAGAGGAGGGGATACTGCGTCACTAAGAATTTGCGAAAAACACTGCGGAGGTGGTATGTGATATGGTATTTTCTACTAGGTACTAACAATGCCTAGTTGAGGAGGATAGATGTAAGAGCGGTACATTGTAGTTAGAGAATGATCAAACTAATGGTTGGACAACTACAACGGATGATTGATTGATACATATAAAATAATCAGGCTATAATAATAGTATAAAAGTTTGCACAAATAGATAAGGGAGGTTTAGGGGGATGAAAAAAACGATAAGTGAAAAGATTAGTGAGCTCCGAAAAGTCAGAGGATTAACACAAGAGCAACTTGGAGCGACACTTGGAATATCAGGACAGGCCGTAAGTAAATGGGAGAAGGGTGAGTCCATGCCGGATATTATGATATTGCCAAGTTTATGCGAAATATTTGGTATTTCTGTCGATGCTTTATTTGAAGTACCAGGGGCTATTCAAAAAGAGCATGCTTTAAAAGTATTTGCTGAGTATGCCTGTAAAAAAGATGAAGATTATATTACCTTATTTGAAGCATTTAGAAGTAGGTACAATGAGTCATTTGAAGGGAAGATCTTAAAATACGGAGATAACTTTTTAGTAATGTATGATTCAAAGGGAATGGGTATGGTTATAAATAATGAAGAGTATATGAGGAATTTGAGGGATTATGATGTTGAAGCATTGTCTGATTATATGATGTTTTTCTCCAATAAAAAAATGTTAGGCATACTGAAACATTTATCAGTGGACAAAGCGCTCACTAAGGAAGAATTATTAAGGAATGTAGAATTATCAGAAGTTGAATTGAATGAGTTATTATTTTTGCTGATAGAAAAACGAATCTGTGCATGTGATTATGATGAGAATCTAAAATATGGCTATATACTTTGTGTAGAAGCATATAACATTATAGTAGGGCTGTTAGCGTTTTTCCAGTCTACTCCAATGGGTGCACAAAATGGTATGACATGGCTGAGCCGTAGGAAGTATTAGTACAAAAACATAGCTCCTTCATAGGTTTGTGGAGGAGCTATGTTTTTATATCAAGAATTAAAGGTTGTGATATAATGAGACTATTAAATGATCATATTTTGATTAGGCAAAGCCAGACAGGGAAAAATATGAAGTAATACAAAATGGATCTAATAGGAGATTATAAAGAATAGGTAGGTGAGATAATGACTTATATAATTGAATCAATGGAGAAAATAGAAAAAGAATATGATGGATACTATGTGCTTGTAGATCACTGTGAATATGGGGAATATGGAGAAGTCATAAGAGGGCGAGTAGTTTATTATAGTAAAGAAAAAGAGGTGTTCGATTTCCAAATAAAAAATATGAAAATTGACACAGACTACTGTACACTTGCTTTAACTGATAATGGTAAGGGGCTGAATTTACTGATATGAATTACGTGAAGAGAAAAAATGTATATGGTGCCTATTATGTACATGTAGGGATATGGGATCTGACTAGAGGGGTTAATTCTGTTAAGACCGTTGTATTTGATACAGGGGCTGTATGCACTATTTTTGATAGGGATACTATTGAAGGAATGGGATATAAGATAGATTATACAAAGACAGAAAAGCTCAATACAGCTGGTGGATGTATTGATATGAATACTACCAACATACAAGGATTTAAGTTGGGAACATATAAAAGTGAGAAATTATCAGTAGGTGTTGCAGACTTAAGTCACCTTGATGTATTAGGCGTACTTGGTATGGATTTTATAGATGAGTTTATTTGGGTTATTGATACAACAAATAATTGTTTAGCGTTTGAGAAACAAGAAACATTAGATAGCGGGAACAATGACATTAGCAAGACCCTTAATTTGATAATAGGCAGAAGTGAAAAATAGTATGAATAGACTCAGAACCTCTCATATTTGGTATGGTAAATGAGAGGTTTTTGTATGTGTGAACAATTATACTAGTATTGGTAAGGAGAATAGGATATGGAATGGTTGGAGCAACTAAATGAGGCGTTGCAGTATATTGAGGCGCATTTGGATGGGGAGATTGAATATGAGAGGGCGGCGCAGATTGCATGTTGTAGTACGTATCATTTTCAAAGGATGTTTTCATACATAGCTGGGATCCCGGTGTCGGAGTATGTGAGAAATAGAAGACTGACAAGGGCTGCTTTGGATTTGCAAAGTGGTGATAAGGTGATCGATGTGGCATTGCGCTATGGTTATGAGTCGCCAACTGCTTTCAATAGAGCTTTTCAAAAGGTGCATCATGTATCGCCTTCGGTTGCCCAGAAGGAAGGGACATTTCTTAAGGCCTATCCACCTATGAGCTTTAAAATAACGATTAAAGGAGTGGCGGAGATGGAATATAGAATCGTGAAACAAGAGAAGATGAGAATTGTAGGTGCAAAACTCAATTTGTCAAAGAATGTTGAAGCATGTTTTGGTAAGGTGCCGATGTTCTGGCAGGAGGTGGGGCAAAGTGGGCAGATCAGTCAGATTGTATCTCTAATGGATGAAAATTCAAAGGGGGTATTAGGTGTGAGTGTTTGTATGGAACATTTAGAGCAGTGGTCTTATTATATAGGGGTAGAGACAGAGAGCGGTGTAACTGAAGGTTTGGAAGAATATATTATTCCAGCATGTACTTGGGCAGTATTTCCAGGTACAGGTCAAATGCCAACTGCGATTCAGGAGATTGAGAAAAGAGCAGTGACAGAGTGGCTGCCTACATCGGGGTATCAGTATGCAGACGCTCCAGATATTGAGGTGTATTTGAATCAAGATCCAATGAATTCACAGTTTGAGGTGTGGATTCCTATAAGAAAAATGGAGCAAAAGTAGATCACTCAGACTGCTGATTAAGTAACTATCAGCAGTTTTTTTATTAGGAAATTATAAGAGGGGATAAGGAAAAGACCTGGAAAATGAGTATGGCTTGCTACTTCTAAAGCAATATAAAATAGGCTATACTATAAATAGCAAAAAGTTATCTTTTTTATCAAATCATAGAAATGTACCATAGAGGTTAACCCAACGAATAGCCTCTTGCTTAAAGTATGAAAGAGGATGAGGGAGCAAAATAATGACCTATTCAATAGTATTAGAAGAGTTACGTATTCATTGCGAAAGGTGTAGTGGCTTATGCTGTGTGGCACTATACTGTTCAAAAAGCGATGGATTTCCAGAAGATAAACAAGCTGAGGTGCCGTGTAGGCATCTGCGGTCAGACTTTAAATGTGATATGCACGCCCAATTGGTGACGAAGCATATGAAAGGTTGTTTGACTTATGAATGCTTTGGTGCGGGGCAAAGGGTAACACAGATGTATGCATCGCTGGGGGATTGGGCGACCCAGCCACGCAAAAGAAAGGAGATTTATGAGGTGTTTCTGATCATGACACAGCTATATCAAATGCGGTGGTATCTGCTCCAAGCACGTGAGATGGAGCAATCTGTAGTAGATGGTCAAGAAATTGAGCAGCTTATTTTAGAGAATGAGCAGATAGCAAATTTAGAACCTCAGCAACTCATTACATATGGACTTGGTGGATATAGAGAGAGGACTAATGGGATTCTAAAAGAGATCACCAAAGCGTGTGCAGCGCCAACAAGTGATAAAAACAAGAGCTTTTTTGGCAAGAACTTTAAAGGCAAAAATCTTGATGGGCAGGATATGAGCATGTCACTTATGATCGCGTCTAATCTCGAAAAGTGTAGCTTGAAAGGCACTAATTTCCTTGGGGCTGATCTGCGAGATGCCAATATTAAAAATACAGATCTACGTGAAAGTTTGTTTCTCACACAAATGCAGATCAACTCAGCAAAAGGGAATGGGAGTACCCAGCTTCCGGACTATTTATCTAGACCAAGTACGTGGAAATAATATGTTGCGCTGTTGGGTGTAACAAGACAAAAGGCAAAGATCAGGTGAGATCTTTGCCTTTTGGTGTTATTTGTCTACTTTATAGACTTCTGGGAGGGGTTCGCCGTGTGTATCAACTGTGACACTTTCGATCACAACTGGCTCGGCAGGTTTATCTGTACGGCCTTTATCTACAGTCTCTACTTTTTCGAGTTTTTCGATGACATCGAGTCCTTCTGTAACTTGGCCAAAAGCAGCATAGTTACCGTCTAGTGGGGTATTGTCTGCTGACATAATGAAGAACTGGCTTCCAGCAGAGTCTGGATTTTGAGCGCGAGCCATAGAGATCACGCCTTTGGCATGGCTGAGATCATTGGCAGTATAGCCGTTTGAAGAGAATTCGCCAGGGATGCTATAGCCAGGACCACCTGCGCCAGTCCCATCTGGATCACCACCTTGGATCATGAAGCCTTCAATAATACGGTGGAATGTAAGGCCATCATAAAAACCACTGTCTGCAAGAGCGACGAAGTTATTTACTGTATTAGGTGCTTTTTCAGGATAAAGCTCAAGTGTCACTGTGCCGTAATCTTTGATGTTCATTGTGACGATAGGATTTTCTTTGAAGCTTGTCACTTCTGGTGGCGCTTGTTTGCTGCTACAGCCGCCAAGTGCTAAACTCATGCCTAGAACCATCATCATTAAAAGACTTTTTTTCTTTTTCATTGTACATCCTCATTTCTTCTTTTGTTTAGGATTGGTATTGTGGTGATGCTTATTAGCATACCTTAAAAGCGTGTGTAAAATGTGTATTTTATGCTGGATCCACACTTGTATGTGGGGGCATCTGCTTTCTATTATATAAAGAAGTATGGGATGAAGTCTACGGTAATTGGTAAGAATAATAGTACACAAGGTCTTTACAAAAGATGGTGTGAGTGATATGCTCGTAGTATTCAATTGGAAGTAAAAGTTATTTATTCATAAACATATAAAGGCGATGAAGAGAAGAGTAGTTTGATCTTGGTTTGCAGAGAGTCTGCGGTTGGTGTGAGCAGATAACGAGGATAAGATGAAACAAGACTTGGAGCTGCATACGGATCACTTGCAGAGAGTGTGATGCTATGACGTTTGTCTACGTTACAGGACTAGAGTATAACCCTAAGGGGCGTACTTGATGAGGCATACTTGGTGACAAGGATGTGAAATAGGGTGGTACCGCGATACATAGTCGCCCCTTGGAATGTTATATTTCAAGGGGTGTTTTTTATGTTATCAAAAAGATTAATGCCAGGAGAGCGTCCAAGTTTTCCTAAGCGTGCAGTTGTGACGGCAGGGATGCCATATGGCAACAAAAGACTACATTTTGGCCATGTGGGCGGTATGTTTGTGCATGCAGATATTTATGCAAGGTTTCTAAGAGACCGTATTGGTAAGGAAAATGTGTTGTTTATCTCGGGGACGGATTGCTATGGGTCACCGATCTTGGAGAGTTACCGCAAACTCAAGGAAGAAGGCGCTACCCAAACGATGTTAGAGTATGTAGCTGCCAATCATAAGAGTCAACAAGAGACATTGGATGCATACGAGATTAGTCTTGACTTCTTTGGTGCATCTGCGTTAGGTCTATCAGGTGAGATTCATCAACAAACATCAGCGTGGGTGTTTGAGACGCTTTATAAGCAAGGCTATATCAAGCAGTATGCGACGCCTCAGTTTTATGATGAGAAGTACGGGGTCTTTCTCAATGGGCGCCAAGTAGTTGGACGATGTCCTATTCAAGGCTGTACGTCAGAGCATGCCTATGCGGATGAGTGTTCTTTAGGGCATCAATATATGCCGAGTGATCTGATCAATCCGATCTCAATTTTATCTGGTGAGCAGCCTGCATATCGTCATATTACCAACTGGTATTTTGTGCTGGATGAATGTATTGAGGTACTTAAATCACGCTTTGAGACGCTCAAGAAGGAGACTAATACAAGGAAGTACCAACTTAATATTATAGAGGAATTTTTGAAGAAGCCATTGCTCCATGTGCCTAAGAAATACTTTGAGGACTTGGCAGAGCTAGAAGCCAAGCTGCCAGCACATGTGACAGAGGATGAGGAGAAGAAAAAGTCTGTGACTTTTGAATTTGAATCATTGGCATTAAGGGATGAAGCGAAAAAAGTATTGGATGAATTAGGTATTCATTATACTGCGGGCAAGACATTGGTGCCTTTTAGATTATCAGGAAATGTAGAGTGGGGTGTGAAGGTGCCTGATTATGAAGATTTGAAAGATCTTACTTTTTGGGTATGGCCGGAGTCTCTTTGGGCACCAATCTCTTTTACCAAGGCGCATCTCGCATCTGTGGGGCAAAGCCAAGAGGCATGGAAAGATTGGTGGCAGGATGAGGAGAGTCTTGTCTATCAATTTATAGGTGAGGACAATATTTATTTCTATGCGATCGCAGAAATGGGGATGTTCTTGGGGCTACGTGGTGAAGAGGCTAAGCTACAACTACCACATATCATTCCAAATAGACACATTCTCTTTATGGATACCAAGGCAAGTAGTAGTTCTGAGATCAAACCACCTATGGCAGATGAGCTCTTAGCATATTACACACCAGAACAACTACGCATGCACTTTATGGGGCTTGGGCTTTCATCAAAAAGTACAGGATTCAAGCCACAAGTCTTTATGAAAGAGGAAGACCGTGTGGGTGTGGATATGGTGCTCAAAGATGGGAATTTACTCACTAATGTATTTAACCGATTGATCCGTTCTTGCTTCTATACCACACAGACTTACTATGATGGCAAGATACCGTCAGGTGAGGTGAGCGAAGCAATTCGAGCATTAGCCGAGGAGAAGGTACGCGAATACGAAAGACATATGTACAATCATGAATTCCATAGAATCTCGTATGTTGTAGATGCCTATATTCGTGAGATGAACAAATATTGGGCAGGGCAAAGCCGTCTTGCAGATGTAGAGGGTAATGATGCCATCAGAAAACAAACAGTCATTGATTGTTTCTATGCGTGTAAGGTGATGGCGATTCTGCTGCATCCGATCGCACCAACAGGATGTGAGATGTTCGGGGAATATCTTGGGATCGGAGAAGAACTATGGAACTGGGAGCATATCTTCAAGCCACTAGACTTCTATACAGGAGATCTGGCGCAACATGCACTGAGGTTCTTAGAGCAAAGAGTAGACTTCTTTACCAAATTAGAATGTCAATATGAATAATATTAAACGAAGAAGGAGGCAAAGATGATCACACATCTTTGACTCCTTCTTTTTGCAATAATACCAAGGCGTGATTGCTCATACCTAAGATGTCGCGCTCATGACAACTATGCAAGAGGTAATACAGCCATTGGCTATATTCCTCATCAGTCATCGCATCGACATCGGATCTGACAAAGGGTGTCATGCCATCTGTAGCGATATGTGAGACGATACGGACATTGTACTGAGCAAGAAAAGCTTCTATTTCAGAGGGGGTTGTAAAATAGCTGTCTGTCCAAAAACATTCTTTTTCCCCTTCTCGAAGGGTGCCGCTCCCTAAGACTTTGTCTATAAATGCTTTGTTTAAGTACTGTTTGTCACGCAGCATCACGTGATGTATCATATAGTGCTTATTGATGTAAGCAATTGCTAGAAAACCACCAGGTTTCAAAACACGTAGTGCCTCGCGGAGACATTGGATACGGTCTGCTTCGCTTACAAGATGATAGAGTGGACCAAAGCAAGTGACAAAGTCAAAGCTTGCATCTTGATAGGCACTCAAATCTGTCGCATTGGCAACGGCAGCAGTGAGGTTAATCGGTTGTTCTAATCTAAGTTGCTTGGCATGAATCTGATCGATATAGCTGGGGGTCAAATCAGTCGCAACGACGTCGTGCCCCTTAGTGGCATAATAGAAGGCATACACCCCTGTACCACAACCAATTTCAAGAATGGTATCTTTAGGCTGAATATACTGATCAAGTAGGTGTGTCGTAATGAAGAACTCCACCTTTCTTGCGGGGCTCGACGTAATGCGCTCGTCTTCGTTATAGTGGTTGTAATAATTGATGATTCCTTGCATCTTATCCCTCCTTATTGGGCCGTTGGATCGGCGAGTTTGAGGCGATTGACTTCGTAGTTGGCTAGATTAAGGTTTGATAAAAGCGTAGACAAGGCCGTTTCGGTGGCTTGCCAGCCAAATAGAACACTTTCATAAGTGGCATCATCCAGGCAGTGCTGGAGTGTAGTAGCGATCTGACGGATGAGTTTTTCTTGGTTTGGCGTATTAGGAGCAATCTCCCAACAGCCTGGAAAGCCAAGGGTATTCGGTCTGTCTGCAATGAGGTGACTGAGCATGTTATGCTGCTCGGGATGTGTGAGGGTGACGATGTATAAAGGTTTCATAAAATAAGTTCTCCTTTAAATTTATTTGATTTTCATGTTTTTTTAGTTCCTCGAATAATTTAATGATACGGTTAGATTGATTGCATCTTATCATCTTTAGCGCATGAGGTCAATAAAAGTGTAATAATAAGTTTGAATATTTTATTTAAATAACGTTATAATGGGAGTAGTTAAGGAGGGTGTGGGTATGGAACACAAACAAATCACATCTGATCGTGGGGTCACCCATTATTGGATCACTAGGCATGAAACGTGTCATCAGAAAGCAATCATATTGACACATGGACTTACTGCAGATCACACTATGTTTGACAAGCAGGTCGCATATTTTAGTAAGGCGTATACAGTTATCACCTGGGATGTGCCTTTGCATGGGTTATCAAGACCCTATGAGGATTTTAGCTATAGGCATACTGCAGAAGAATTAAGAATGATCTTACAAATAGAAGGCATTGAAAAAGTTGTGTTAGTAGGCATGTCTATGGGAGGCTACCCTTGCCAAGAATTTATGGCACAGTACCCGGATCAGGTGCAAGCATTTATTGCACTAGATACCACACCTTTTGGAACAGCCTATTATTCAAAGTCAGATCTATGGTGGCTCAGGCAAGTGGCACCTATGGCGAGGTGGTTCCCTGATAGCATGTTGCGTAAAAGTATGGCAAAGTCTGTATCGCGGACAAGAGAAGCTTATGAGATGATGATGAAGATGCTAGCACCTTTTACGAAGGCTGAAATCATAGAGCAGATGGAAGTAGCCTATGGTGTCTTTGCACGGGAGAATAGGGATATTACGATCACCTGCCCTGTACTCATCTTGCTGGGGGAGTTCGACAAGACTGGAAAAGTAGCACGGTATTGCGAAGCCTGGGCCGAGAAAACAGGATACCCTTTGCATATCATCAAGGATGCATCCCATTTTTCAAATGGGGACCAGCCCGAGCAGGTTAATGAGGTGATTGAGAGATTTATCAAAGGGATCTTGTAGAAAGAGAACCGAATGAAACGCTACATAGAACAGAGATAAGGGGAGAAATGGATGAAAAAGAAAGTTATCATAATGATTTTGATGGCGCTTGTGCTAGGAATAGGGAATGGGTGCAGTATGCCTGATGCACAGCAAGTTGCAGACACACAAGGTATAGGGGAAGACTATAAAGTCCAAGTAAAAGGATTGAAACTCAAGTACGTGTTAGTAGATAGTGCTTTTGAAATTTATCAGATGCAAGGTGAATTTAAGGAATTTACAGATGATTATTTGAAATATCAAAGAACGCATTATGAGTGGATGATGGCAACTTATGAAGACATGAGCACAACAATGCGAGAGAGTTTAGCTATGATTATGACCAAAACACATCCATGGCAAATTATGAATGTAACTTCAAGCCTAATTGACGATGCATCAGTAGAAGAGGTGATACAGTGTATCATCAATAGTGATCAATTACCCTATAATCAAGCAGACCGAGAAGCAATTGACACTTTTTTTACCACATACTATGAGCGCTATTTAGAAGCCTATCTGGAGACACAGATTCCTTTGTTTGAAGAGAAAGCTGAAAAGCTTAATGCAGCAATCCAACAACATGATTCAGATATTATGAGTTTTATGGAACAAGCATCAGGCATTTCTTTTGATGAAAAGAGGAAGCCCGTTTTTTATTATACTTTGAGGGGATTAGGTGCTATGGGATTTGAACAACCGGGGGTTAAAATATCCCTTATTCAAAGGAGTGTTAGTGAGATTAGCAATCTTTTCAATACACCATTCCATGAATTTTCACATTCACTATTTGATACTTTCACGGAAAAGCATTCTTTTAAAAAAGTCGCAAAGCAGCTTGCACGAGAGGATAAAGTGTTTCGGCAGATATGGGAAAGTAGGTTTCATACGAGCTATGATTGGATAGGTTGGTGTGAGGAAAACTTGGTAGAAGGATTTGCAAGCTATTTGAGTGAAAAATATTATGGTTATCCAAGGGAATCAGGAATCTACACGTACGATCTTGCGTTCTATTACTATCTCAAGGAGATTGAATTTGATCCAAGCAAGATAAGCCTAGAAAAAGCAAGTATTGATTTTTACAAAAAAGTTTTGACAGAGTTGAAAGCAAGCTAAAGTGGGGAAATGAAAGAATGCGTAGGGAAGAAATTTCAGACTCAGAAAGTGGGATACAAATACTTTTGAAGCAATTAGAGTCAAAATAATGATTAAGAGGTAAAGAGATGATGAAACAATTAGAATTTAAGAAGTTAGAAAATGAGCTATTGGAGGAATGTGTGGATTTGTTTATTGAAACATTTTCACAAGAGCCGTGGAATGATGTCTACGAATCAAGACAGCAAGTGGTTACCTTTTTTGAAAACCATATGAAAAATAATTATTTTGTAGGCTATGTAGGTACAATCGAGGGGCAAGTGGTCGCACTGAGTATGGGGATGAAGAAACCATGGATCAAGGGGATGGAGTACTATATCGATGAGTTTTGCGTCAAGGCAGGTCTACACGGACAAGGTATAGGGAGTAGATTTATGACATTGATCGAGGCTGATATTAAGGCGCAAGGGATGAATGGGATGATGCTTAATACAGAGAGAAATTATCCAGCTAGAGCGTTCTATGAGAAGAATGGATTTGAAGCATTGGAGGATTTGGTGATCGTAGTGAAGTAAATAGTAGAGCATACCAGTTGTGCTAGGTGGAGCGGGGAGGGAAATAGTGAAGAGTCAAATAAGAGCGTTTGAGATGAGGGATGTTGAAGCTATTTGGAAACTGAACACAATGGAAATGGGATATGAGTTTTCTATAGAAGCGAGCGAAAATAAGTTGCGTATCCTTGCCAATAGTTCAAAGGAGAAAATCTATGTCGCTGTAGTAGACGACAAAGTTGTGGGATATGTACATGCCAATGATTATGATGTGATCTATGCGCCACATATGAAAAATATCATGGGAATTGCAGTATCAGAGGATTATAAAAGACAAGGTATAGGGAAAGCACTGCTCTTTGCAGTGGAAGAGTGGGCAAAGGAGACAGGCGCAAGTGGTGTGCGATTAGTATCTGGAGAGACGAGAATAGGAGCACATAGATTTTATCAAAGTTGTGGTTATGAAGGCGGGAAAAGACAAGCAAACTTTAAAAAAATATTTTAAGGTGCTTGTGTATAGAAGATTCTTTGTAGAGGATGATGCATATGTTGAAATTAGTAAAGATGGATATAAGCTATAAAGCGCAGTTGGAGGATATGATGGCGGAATGGTGTGCTACAGGTGAAAAAATCATTCCCTATACAATCAGAAGAATGGATTACCGTGATTTAGAAGCGTATATTCACGGATTTGACGAAGAGGAAGACGGGATTGAAGGGTTTGTGCCTGCAAGTACATTCTTTTGTTTGGATACTGAGAGAAATATATTTGTAGGAGCAGTGAATATTAGACATTATTTGAATAGCGCATTGCTTTCCAATGGTGGGCATATTGGTGATGGTATTAGGCCCTCCGAACGTAGAAAGGGCTATGCAACCCAAATGATTGGATTGGCATTAGAGGTCTGTAGAGATCTTGGGATTGATCAAGTACTAATGGTGTGTGACAAGAGCAATATAGGCTCTGCTAAAAGTATCATCAAAAATGGGGGCGTATTAGAAAATGAGATAATGGTTGATGGCGTGTTGCAACAGCGCTATTGGATTGTATTATAAGATCAAGGAGGTGTCATGTGAAGCGGATTTGGGGAGCGATGTTTTTGATCGCATTATCATTTGGAGTGATGTCACTTTTGATACCCATGTATAGTAAGGAAGTAGGGTTAAGTGGGGCAGAGATCGGTGGATTATTTTCTGTATTTTCATTGGTGATCTTACTCAGTAAGCCTTTGATTGGCAAGTGGTTGGATCGGGCGAGCTATAAGCCTGTACTGACGATGGGTATGTTCATGTATGCGATAGGATTCGTAGCATTTGCTTACATGGAAAAAGGAGCGGCACTTTATG
>JBOFIR010000144.1:0-13434 GCA_051650265.1 Cellulosilyticaceae bacterium | reverse complement strand
ATCAAGCTTGCTAAGGCACTCTCTGGCCCGATTCCTACCATTGCAAACAGTGGCAACGCAGACATCACTGCCCCACCTGGTGCGCCTGGTGCTGCAACCATCACGACGCCTAGCATCAAGATATAAGGGAGCATCAGTCCAAGATCATGTGGCATCCCACTCATCATGAGTGCCGCCATAGAAAATGACACGATGGAAGTAATACTTCCTGACAGGTGAATAGTCGAGCATAAAGGAATCACAAATTCTCTGATCTCCTTGGATACACCTTGTGCTTTTGATGACTCTAAGTTAACTGGAATCGTCGCCACAGAAGACTGTGTACCTACTGCTGTAATATACGCAGGAAGCTGCGCCTTGATGAGTTTGAGGGGATTATTCTTGGTCAAAGCTCCCGCTAGAGAAAACTGCCCAAGCATGATTACCCAATGGAGTAAGATAACGATCACAATCACTTTCCAGAATACACTCATCACTACGACGATCTGACCACTATAAGCAATATTGGCAAATGTCCCTGCAATATAAAGTGGTAAGCCTGGTACAATCACCTTGCGAAGTACCAATTCAATAATCTGTGCAAACTCCTTGAATACCTCATAGAGTCTCTCACCTTTGCCTTGATTTCTAAGATGTGCAATCCCTAGCCCCATAAGGAATGCAAATGTAATCGCTGCTGTGACTTCCATAATCGGTGACAATGGCAGATTGATCCAAGATGCAATCATCTGCTCCTCACTCCCTAGTACTTCCATCATACGACTACTATCGATGAATCGTCCAAAGAATAGGCTACCTACTACAAAGGCCAACAATCCTGCGGTTAAAGTAGAGAGATAAGAAAGTCCTACAGTCATACCGAGTAACTTGCCTGCACCTTGGCGTAGCTCACTAATACCTTCTACAACAAATGCTATAATAATAAATGGAATCATAAACTTTAGAAAAGTAGAAAACACACTACTTCCTGTCACAAATAAGCCAACTACAGGCTCTGGTGTCCATAGTCCTACCACGATTCCAACTAAGATTGCTGCTAATAATCTGCCAATCAATCCAAATTTAAACGACTTGATACCCATCGATATCCTCCTCCTTTTTCTTTTGTCTTTTATCTTAACTAGCTCATTCGGAGTACACTTTAATATATCCCATTTTTTTACATTTGTCTACTTAGATACACTGGGGCCTGCTCATAATCCCCTATTATTTTGGAATAAAGTGTGTTTTTCGATACACAAAAAGGCGAGAAAAAGCCCTCACTTTTTCTCGCCCTTTATTGGCCCAAGTTATTTGTAAAATTTTATCACATCAAGTATTAGATTTCTCTACTTGCAAGGAATTTGTAGTTTGCATGACGCTCTTTAGCATGTCTTTCTGCTGTAGTGAAGAGCTCTTCTGCTTGCTCAGGGAATCCTTTTGCTAATGAAGAGTATCTTACTTGATCCATGATGAAGTCTCTGAAGCTATCAGTAGGCTCTTTTGAGTCTAAGCTGAATGGGTTTTTACCTGCGTCTTCAAGAGCTGGGTTGTATCTGTATAAATGCCAGTAACCTGCTTTAACAGCTTCATCCATATTTCTTGTTGAGCATCCCATACCTTTTTTGAGACCATGGCTGATACATGGTGCATAAGCGATGATGATAGATGGTCCTTGATGTGCTTCTGCTTCAAGTACTGCTTTGATGAGCTGATTTTTGTCAGCGCCCATAGATACTTGTGCTACATATACGTTACCGTATGACATCATCATCATACCTAAGTCTTTCTTCTTAGCTTTCTTACCAGATGCAGCGAATTTTGCAATAGCAGCTACTGGTGTAGATTTAGAAGATTGACCACCTGTATTTGAGTAAATCTCTGTATCGAATACAAGAACGTTTACATCTTCACCTGATGCAAGTACATGGTCAAGACCACCGTAACCGATGTCATAAGCCCATCCATCTCCACCAAGCATCCAGATAGAACGTTTTGTTAAATAATCTTTTTTGTCAGCGATTTCTGCTACGATCTTAGCAACATCACCTTCAAATGTGTTGTTTTCGATGAGTGCTTCAACTTTTGCACTTGCAGCTTTTGAAGCTTCACCGTTATGAATTGTATCTAACCACTCTGTGAATACTGCTTTTGCTTCATCAGTAATATCCATAGATACAACCTCTGTCATTAACTCAGCAAGGCGTGCTCTATGTTGTTTCACAGCAAGCGCCATACCATAGCCGTACTCGGCATTATCTTCGAATAATGAGTTAGCCCATGATGGTCCTTTGCCTTCGTGGTTTGTTGTGTATGGTGTTGATGGTGCAGAACCACCCCAGATTGAAGAACAACCTGTTGCATTAGCAATCATCATACGATCTCCGAATAATTGTGTTACAAGTTTGATGTATGGTGTTTCACCACAACCTGCACAAGCACCTGAGAACTCGATAAGAGGTGTTTTGAACTGGCTACCTTTTACAGTCTTATCTGATACAAGGTTTTCTTTTGGTGTTACTTCTTTTACAGCGTAATCCCAATTTTGAACTTCTACTTCTGCTTGTGTTGCGATTGGTTCCATTACTAACGCTTTTTGTTTTGCAGGACAGATATCCGCACAGTTTCCACATCCTGTACAGTCAAGTGGACTTACTTGGATTCTGTAGCTTAAGCCAGCAAGTTCTTTACCAATTGCTTTCTTCGCTTTGAAGCCTTCTGGTGCATTTGCTAACTCTTCATCTGTTACAAGTACAGGTCTGATACATGCATGTGGACAGATGTATGCACATTGATTACATTGGATACAATTATCTACAAGCCACTCTGGTACATCATTTGCAATACCACGTTTTTCGTATGCAGCTGTACCTTGTGGGAATGTACCATCTTCAATACCATCGAATGCACTTACTGGAAGGCTATCACCTTCATTTGCATTCATAACTTTTACGATGTTTGTGATGAATGCTGGCTCATCAGCATTTGCTTCTACTGGTGCATCTACTGCATCAGCCCATGAAGCCGGTACTTCTACTTTAACAATCGCTTCCATACCTTGATCGATTGCTTGGTAGTTCATGTTAACAACTTTTTCACCTTTTTTGCCGTATGCTTTAACTACAGCTTCTTTGAGGTATTTCGCAGCGTCTTCTGCTGGAATAATGTTTGTTAACTTGAAGAATGCAGATTGCATTACCATGTTGATACGGTTACCAAGACCGATTTCAGCAGCAATCTTTGTACCATCTACTGTGTAGAATACAATGTTATTCTTAGCGATGAAACGTTTCATGCTAGCTGGTAAGTTAGCATCTAACTCATCTACATTCCAGCTTGTATTAAGCATGAATGTACCGCCTTTTTTGAGGCCTTTTAAGAGATCATATTGTGTCACATATGCTTGTTTGTGACATGCAATGTAGTCCGCTTCATCAATTAAATATGTAGAACGGATTGGTGTCTTACCAAAACGAAGGTGAGACATTGTTGATCCACCTGATTTTTTTGAATCATAAGCAAAGTATGCTTGTGCATAGAGATTTGTATGGTTACCGATGATCTTGATTGCTTGTTTGTTCGCACCAACTGTACCATCTGAACCTAATCCCCAGAACTTACATCTTGTAGTACCTTCTTGAGCGATTTTGTAGCTTGCATCTACATCGATAGATGTGTGTGTTACGTCATCTACGATCCCTACAGTGAAGCCACGTTTTGGCTCATCTGTTGTAAGGTTCTCAAATACTGCTTTGATATGAGCTGGTGTTGTGTCTTTTGAACCAAGACCGTAACGTCCACCAATGATCATTGGCGCATTTTGCTCATCGAAAAATGCTGTACGTACATCTAAGTATAATGGCTCACCGATTGCACCTGGCTCTTTTGTTCTATCTAATACAGCAATACGTTTTGCTGTTTTTGGTACTGCACCTAAGAAGTGAGTTGTTGAGAAAGGTCTGTATAAGTGAACTTTAACAACCCCGTATTTGCCACCTGCTGCATTGAGTGCATCGATTGTTTCTTCGATTGTCTCAGTTACAGAACCCATAGCTACAAGTACGTACTCTGCATCTTCTGCACCATAGTAGTTGAAAAGGCTATATTTTCTACCAGTTAATTCACTGATTTGATCCATGTAATCTTCTACTACACCTACGATGTTGTTGTAGAATTTGTTTGATGCTTCTCTTGTTTGGAAGTAAACATCTGGGTTTTGAGCTGTTCCTCTTGTCACTGGGTGATTTGGAGAAAGTGCTCTTGATCTGAACTCTGCTAAAGCTTCTTGATCCATCATACCAGCTAATGTATCGTAATCAAGTACTTCTACTTTTTGAATCTCATGAGAAGTTCTAAATCCATCAAAGAAGTGAACAAATGGAACACGTCCTTTAATTGCAGCTAAATGTGCTACTGGCGCTAAGTCAGCTACTTCTTGCACAGAACCTGTTGCAAGCATTGCACAGCCTGTTGCTCTTGCTGACATTACGTCTTGGTGATCACCGAAGATTGAAAGTGCTTGTGCAGCTAAAGCACGTGCACTCACGTGGAATACCCCTGGTAATAATTCTCCAGCCACTTTGTACATGTTAGGAATCATAAGAAGTAAACCTTGTGATGCTGTGAATGTTGTTGTTAAAGCTCCTGCTTGAAGTGAACCGTGGAACGCTCCCGCAGCACCTGCTTCAGATTGCATCTCAACTACATTTACTGTTTGCCCAAATACGTTCTTTCTTCCTTGAGCTGACCATTCATCTACAACTTCTGCCATGTTTGATGATGGTGTAATAGGGTAGATCGCTGCTACGTCAGTATACGCATAAGCTACATAAGCCGCAGCGGTATTGCCATCAATTGTCATCATGTTTTTTGCCATTTTTCCTTCTCCTTCTTTCTCTACATTGGAATTTTAGATACTTTTCTGATTAATAAGAATTTATATCCGATAGTAAGAACTTCTAGCCGATAACTAGTAAAAGATTCTTTGTTAATAATTATTATTATACCATACTTCTAGAGTTTGACCACTGTTTTTGTTTACTATTTTTTTTAATTTTTATCTATGTTGACACATCATTTAAATTAATTATAATTATTATTAGTAGACAATAAGTTATATAGATATAATTTTCAGCATTCTCTCAATTAAAAGGAGCATTGAACCATGAATAAAATAACTACAATCACTCCAGGCCTCTCTTGGATCGGAGCTCTGGACCCCACGCTTAGAGTTTTCGACATCGTTATGGAAACTGAATTCGGCACCACTTACAACGCCTATGTACTCCAAACTACTGAAGGTCATATCCTGTTTGAAACTGTCAAAGAAAAGTTCTTCCCAGGGTATCTTGAAAAGCTTGAATCACTTATCAATATTTCTGATATCAAATATATTGTAGTGAATCACACAGAGCCTGACCATGCTGGATCCGTAGGCAAACTTCTTGAGTTAGCCCCTGATGCAACAGTGGTTGGTACAGTTCATGCATTAAAATATCTTGGTCAAATTATCAATGCACCATTCAAAAGCCAACGTGTCAAAGACGGTGACCGCCTCACCCTTGGTGACAAAACACTTCGCTTCCTCTTGGTGCCACAACTCCATTGGCCAGATACAATGTATACATACATTGAAAGTGACCGTGTACTCGTGACTTGCGACTCTTTTGGTGCGCATTACTCTTGTGAAAATATTCTTCGTAGCCAACTTGCACCTAGTGAAGAAGCCAATTTCCTCTCAGCTTATAAATACTACTATGATATGATCATGGGCCCATTCAAACCATTTGTATTATCAGCTTTAGAGAAAATTCTCGACTTAGAGATCAAGTTTATTTGTCCTGGACATGGACTCATCTTGGATCATACCAACATGCAATACTACATGGATCTTTACAAAGAGTGGTCACTTCCAAAAGAACGCGCTATCCCAAGTATCGTCATCCCTTATGTATCTGCTTATGGCTATACAGCTGAACTTGCTGCTGAGATCGCCAAAGGTGCAAAATCTGTCTGTGATCAAGTAGACATCTTGCTCTTTGACATGGTTGAAGCAGATATGCAAACTGTTCTCGCTGAGATATCTGAGGCAAAAGGGCTCATCTTAGGCTCTCCAACGATTCTTGCAGATGCACTCCCACCTATTTGGACGATCCTCACATCACTCAACCCAGTGATCCACAAAGGTCTCAAAGCAACATGCTTTGGCTCTTATGGTTGGAGTGGTGAAGCAACGAAGAACATCGCTGATCGTATCAAACAGCTCAAATTTGATGTACCTGTAGAACCCATGGCAATCCTCTTTAGAGCTGACGACAAGCAGTTAGAAGCTGCTTTTGAGTTTGGCGCTGAATTCGCACGTCACGTACTTTAATTTCATCATGAACACGCATAAAGCTAGAAGTAACGTAGTTACTTCTAGCTTTATTTTATTTGGATATACTGTTATAGTAGAACTAAGCTGTTTTTTTCACAAGTAGGCACTTTTTATATAGCTAGTATACAAAAATATACTGTCTACTTTGTAAACTATAAAAAATGGAGATTTTTGTAATGGAACCACTAAAACCTATCGCACACAACCAATGCCATATGAAAAATCGCTGTCAAAAATATGAGACCTGTCCGATTACTCTTGTTCATAAATTGATTTCAGGCAAGTGGAAAATCCTTATCTTATGGTATCTTAGCAACCAAACACTGCGCTTTAGCGATCTCAGACGTAAGCTGCCAGATATTACACAGCGTATGCTTACCAACCAGCTTCGTAGTCTCGAAGAAGACGGCCTCATCTTTAGGAACGTCTACCCAGTCGTTCCCCCAAAAGTTGAGTATGGTCTCACGGAAGTAGGGGAGAAAATGATTCCACTTCTCGAATCTATGTACAGCTATGGCATTGACTATTCAAAGTATCAAAAAAAGACAAAGCAGAGTAACGCCTAATAGGCTTCTCTGCTTTGTCTTTTTTCTATACGTTTTTACCTTATGCATTAACACCCAATCTTACTGGTGAAATCAGATAGCGATAATGCTCACCCTCCACAGGTCTTAGCACACATGGTGTCAATGGTGATATAAATTGAATATAGATCTCACTCTCTTCGATTGCTTTTAGTGCTTCAATTAAGAATTTAGGGTTAAATCCAATGACCAATTGGTTCCCCTCGAGTTCAATTCCCAATGTTTCACGTGCACTCCCAAGCTTAGCCCTTGATGTGATGACTACGAGGTCTCCATCAATCTCTATTTTTATAGGATTTTTCCCCTCTCTAGATATGAGGGCTGCCCGCTCAATTCTCATCAACAGTTTCTTACGGTCTACTTTGATTCGTGTTGTATAATCTGAAGAAAATACCTGCTCATACTTCAAAAATTGACCTTCAAGTAATCTCGAAACAACTTTGCACTCGCCTAGGTCAAATAATACATTTTTATCTTCAAAATACAATGTCATCATATCAGATTCTTCGGATGATAGAATTTTACTAATCTCATTGAGTGTACGCCCAGGTATAACGACTTCTTGTATTTCACCCCCTGTCACTACCTCAGTTTGTCTATAAGAAATCCTATTCCCATCAAAAGATACGATACGCAAAAAGCCATCTCTCATTTGAAGCAACTCACCTGTCAGAATCGGCCTTGATTCTTCCTGTGCAACGGAGAAAATTGTTTGCCGAATCATTTCCTTAAATGTATGGTGTGATAGTGTATAGGACTTATGTCTCTCTACCTCTGGCAAATCAGGAAACTGCTCCCCTGCTTGTCCTGCAATAAGAAACTCAGAGTCCTCACAAATAATCTTAGTCAGATGTCTGTCATCTGTGCAGAGCTCAACGATCTGGTCCGGCATCTTCCTAACGATCTCTGCAAAGATCTTAGATTCCAAAACAATTGATCCCCCTTCTATTATTTCTGCCTCAATCGTACTTTCAATTCCTAATTCAAGATTATAACCTACCAACGTCACTTGATTATTGTAGGCTTTAATTAAAATACACTCCAATATAGGCATTGTTGTTCTAGTAGAACACGCTTTGAGTGCAATATTGATCCCATTCATAAGCATTTCTTGTTTACAACGTAAATGCATAAGGAAAATCTCCCTTCGTAGCTGGTAATTTACATACCATGCTATTATCATAAATACCTTCATTAATTTATTTTATTAATTATTATACTATTTTATAATAATTTTCTACTTATTTCAACATTCTAGTATCTTAGTGTAGCCATTTCAAAAGGCAAATCATCACCTTTCAATAAGTTTTATGCTTTGTCTTTTTCTGGTTCTCTCTTTCAGGACCCTCTCTAAAAAAAGCCTACTTTTATACCCACTTCCCCCTAAAAAGTGTGTACAAAGCAGGCTTACTTATGGTAGCTTTATCTTCAAACATCTCGCCCCCTAATCTACAGTTTTTACCCGTTATAAGCGGTTTCTCATCCTAGAAGATCCAGTACAAGTTATGCCTATGCACACTTACTACTGATCACCTATTCTAGAAGCCTCCTTACCTATGGCCTATTACTGTACCTTCAGTGTTTGATTTGTTTATTGGGTACTGCTCACTTCTAAGTCGCTACCATTATTGATCCTTAGAAGTGTTGATTGAAGCGTATTGATGCTAGGGGGACATCCTTCCGCTTCATAGCGTTCTGACACTTGCCTAGGATGTGTGTCATTGCTCTACATCTTGTAAATGCTCTTAGATTTCCTATTCCCTACTCGATTTCTAAATTTAAATACATATAGTGACCATCTTCTACGATCTCGCCATCTTTGACAGCGATTGGATGTTTAAATAATGGGCCATCAATGACTGTGGTATGGAACTCGCCCGACTCACCACAAGGATCGATCCCTCTAGCTTCTAACTCTGCCACATAGCCATGGGTTAGCACCTTGCCAAGATCTTCTCTCGTCATGCCTTTTTGTAAGTTAACTGTTACGATCTTGGTGATAAATCCTAGATCAATGAACTCTCTCACCACTTCTCTACGATCTCTTTGCCACAGAGGCATACCTAGTCCTAGGCCTACTTCACTAGTGACACGCTCATGCCAACATTCATGCTCTGGCACATCAATATCCCCTGTTACAAAAACTTCTGCACCTGCTGTCTTTGCCTCTCCTAGAAGCCCCTTTAGTACAGGTTCATAAGATTCCCATGTGGCTGCTCCTTTGTACAAAGGAATGCCTATCGCCTCTGCTTGTGCTTCTAGAAGCTCTGGTGACATACCATGTGCTCTTGATCTTTGCCCCTCTGCCTCCATCATCACGATCATACCTACTGCATCACCTGATGCCATTGCCTTATGTAAAGCTAATGTACTATCTTTTCCGCCACTATATGAAGCAATGAACTTCTTACCGACTGCACCTGTTTGCCATGGTTTCATTTTTATTTTCTTCCTTCCTACGCGTCTGATTTTATTTTTCTTCCATATGTTCTTTCAAAACCAAAGTGATCTTCTCTGTAGAAACCTCTAAAAATAAATCTAACGTCTTTAAATCATTTCTACATAATTTAAGAATGCGTTCTCTTGCTAATCTTCTTTGGTAATAGTCATGTGTATACCTATTCCTTAATTTGACGATATTTTGAAGCTTTTTAGAATCCGGCATAGAAATGAATTCAAACTCACTTGCCAATTGAATCAGTTCAGGACCCGATTTATTAGGAATATAATTATCCGTTGTCACGAGATAAGTCTCACACATATCAATGATAAACTCACAAAAAGAATTGAAATATGAAATCATCGCCTCATCTATAATTTCATCTTCTCCTAGTGGATTTCTCTTCATACACTCTCGAATTTTCACCAAAAAAACTTTACTCTCTGAAAACTTTTCCTGCAACTTCTCTAGATCCCCTCTGTCCCTTTTGAAGGCAGAGTAACCCAATACATACTCCAAATAACGCTCTTCATCAATAATTATCTTATCTTCACTCACGAGCAAAAGCTCGCCAAAAGGATAAGAAAAATCATTAATAAATGTATAATGCATATTTGTATGCTGAAAGTAATCTGGCAAGCAAGACTCCAAATAGTCTTCTATCTCAATTTCTTGTTCCCAATCTAAATCTTTTTTGAGTAAAATCATTATATCAATATCACTTCTATCTTTGTTAAAGCAGTCCTCATGGTAACTCCCAAAAACGCCTAGGGCTATTGCATCTTGTATTTTTTCTTTATCCAACACACTGTCTTTTAACATGATTTTTTCCATTTTCTTACCCCCTTGTGCTTCAATAATTCCTATCTATAGTATATACAAGCTGGCTACCTTTATAAACAGCTTCAACTTGTTTATACTACTTCAGTTCTCTACTTATTTTTCTTTCTATGATCTCCTCTATGGCCTGCAAAACAATCTTCTTTTCCTCTCCTTGGACAAAAGGAATATTCACACAGCCCTTACCTTTACCTGGCTTACTAAGCTTTTCTTTGATCATTGCCATATATTCAAAATCCATAGAGTGTAATGAAAAGTGACTTTTTCCATATCCAAATGCAATATAATTTCTTTCTTTGCCTGACCCTAATTTATAGGTAGGCATTTTGAATGAAATCACTTCTTCAAGTTCTGGATGATTGGCTCTCATATATGTAACAAAGTATGTAGTCCATACCTTTGCTTCTCTCTCTAGCCCTTCTACATAAGTATCTACAGCTTCATGTTTCGAGTTCATAGTGTACTCCTTATACTCTAGTGTTTATACTATCTCCATTCTATTATACCGATAATTTCTCAAAATATCGACGCACAGTTTGTATGATAGTATAATAAATTCAAATAAATAATTATACCTTCCAAAAGGAGCCTCGTTATGAATCTTAAAGTTATTCCTTACAAATCCCCAAAGTTTATCATCAGTACACTTCTGCTCGTGTCTGCTGGTGCTCTTTTTTGCACTTATCAAAACAATCATCTCACAGTCTCACATACTACCTATGTCAATGACACACTCCCAGAGGCTTTTAACAATTTCAAAATTGTCCAGATCTCTGACCTCCATAACAAAAGTTTTGGTAAGTCTCAGGGGCGCCTTCTCGGCGAGATTCAGACTTTATCACCTGATGCCATCTTCATCACAGGTGATCTGATCGACAGGAGACGCTTCAACCTCAACAAAGCGATGCGCTTTATCCAAGGTGCGACCCAGCTTGCTCCTGTTTACTATGTAGCAGGCAATCATGAAGCTTGGTCTGGTCACTACACAGAACTTCGTACAGCTCTCTTAGTCTCTGGTGTGACACTATTAGATGATTGCAAGATCACCTTGACACGGGATGATAGCCAGATCACACTCCTTGGTTTGTCAGATCCAGACTTTCTGACATCTAGCTATCAAGACGGTACCGATGTGAGTAAGGTAAGTCAGCTCCTAGAAGCTTGGCACGCTCCAGTAGACTTTCAGATTCTTCTTTCACATCGCCCAGAATTATTTTTCCTCTATACCAAGAGTGAAGTAGACCTTGTCTTTACAGGTCATGCTCATGGGGGACAATTCCGTCTCCCTGGTATAGGTGGCTTATTTGCTCCAGATCAAGGTTTCTTACCTCAGTATACAAATGGTCGCCATACTACCGATGCAACGACTATGTTCGTTAGCAGAGGCTTAGGCAATAGCCTTTTCCCCTTACGTCTATTCAATCCGCCAGAAATAGTATGCGTGACTCTCAATAAGTTCTCCAAATAACAAAAAGGCATCCTATAAGGATGCCTTTCTTAGATCTCGCGTCTTCCTTGAAGTGCTCTTGATAAAGTAATCTCATCTACATACTCAAGGTCTCCACCTACTGGCACACCGTGCGCAATACGTGTTGTCTTGATTCCTAATGGTTTGAGCAGCTTGCTAATGTACATAGCAGTTGCTTCCCCCTCAATATTAGGATTGGTAGCGATGATCACTTCTTCAATACTTTCTTCTTGGATACGTGTGAGAAGTTCTTTGATTTTAAGATCTGCTGGTCCTACACCCATCATAGGTGAGATGGCACCATGCAGAATATGATATAAGCCTTTGAACTCTTTTGTACGTTCATAGGCTGCCATGTCTCTTGAATCTTCCACAACCATAATTTGGCTTTGGATACGCGTCTCATCTTTACAGATTGGGCATAGTGCATCATCTGTAATGGTACAACACTTGGTACAATAGCTAATATGCTCTTTGGCATCTACAATTGTACGTGCGAGTTGCTCTACTCTCTCCTTTGGCATGGAGATGATATGAAACGCAAGTCTTTGGGCAGACTTAGAGCCTATCCCTGGCAATCTAGAAAGCTCTTCAATGAGAGCCACCATCTTATTGCCGTAGTAGCCACTCACTAGAATAGGCCTCCAGTTGGAAGTCCACCTGTTACTTTACCCATTTCTTTTTGAGCTGTCTCATCAGCCATACGAAGTGCTTCGTTTACTGCTGCAAGTACAAGATCCTCTAATGTTTCGATATCTTCTGGATCGACTGCTTCTTCTTTGATCGTGATAGATTTGATTTCTTTTTTACCTGTAGCAACAACTTCTACCATACCGCCACCCACTGTAGCTGTAACTTCTAATTCCTCAAGCTTCGCTTGTGTTTCTTCCATTTGTTTTTGCATTTTTTGTGCTTGTTTCATAAGTTGTTGCATGTTTGGCATACCGCCACCGAATTGTTGTCTTGCCATGTTTAAATCCTCCTAATCAAGTTTTCTAACATCATAATTGAGTTTTGATTGTATATTTCTGAATGTGTCACTAATAGACTGTGTCACATCATTCACTTCTGGATGTGAACCATGCACTTCTGTTGTCTTAGAACCATAGGACTTAGTCGAGATCGGTACGACCTTGACTTCTTTGCCTGCTACCTCATTGATGACTTCACGTAATTCATCAATGTAACGATTAACACTTGGCTCCATATTGATCCCATGCACGATATACAGCACATCACCTTCTATGACACCTGGTTCTGTGGTTGAGAGCGACATCTTCGCCCCGATACCTAGCTTTGAGATAATCTCAGGCCACTTGGCTGGAATCGCTTTGATATCCTCTGGCACAGCTTCTGGAAGCCTCGTCGGTTTGATCACGCGCTCCGTCTGGGCCTCTGCTGCTGGCGTTACTTGCTGCACTGCAACACCACCTGCTGCAAGGCGTTCAAGCTTAGCTTCAAGTGCCATCATCTTCTCTTCTAAGCTGACTTTACCTGTATCCATCGCTGGTTCACAGAGTTTGATCATTGCCAGTTCTAGCAAGATCTTTTGGTTGGATGCGGTCTTCATCTCCCCATCCAAATCTGAGAGCACTTTGATATAACGCATGAGCACAGTCACATCAATCTGATCTGCTTGCACCTTGAGTTTTTCAATATACTCTTTACTATAGTCTAACACACCTGCCTCTGTATTTGTAGCCTTTACAACCAACAAATTACGTACATGTAACAGAAGATCACTATT
>JBOFIR010000143.1:0-7592 GCA_051650265.1 Cellulosilyticaceae bacterium | reverse complement strand
CTCTTTCATCGTAGTTTTCTGGTATAGCTAGGCTATCTGCTGTAAATAAAAACTGTCCAAACTTAACTCCTCTAAACTGTGCACATGCGGCTAATGCTGAGCATTCCATCTCTACTACTTGGCATCCTTCTGCTTTACGATAGGCTACCATTTCTCTCGTTTCTCTAAAGAATCCATCTGTGGTCCAAGCTTTGCATAAGGTGTAAGCTATCCCAAACTGCTCCGCTGCTCGCTTACAGGCCTCTATCCCTACCGAATTCAACGCAACACATCTAGAAGGTTCTATGTAATGATAGGATGTTCCTTCATCTCTTAGTGCAGATGTAGGAATTAAAATATGATTTTCTTCAAAGTCTTCTAATCCACCGCAGCTGCCACAAGCAATGATTTCTGTTACCCCGCAGGCAATCAAAAAATCTAAAATCTGTGTAGCTGGTGCCGCCCCACATGGTGCTTGGCAATAACAAATCTTTTCATCCTTATAAGTCATCTCGTAGATCGGATAAATTTTAGTGATGGATTCAAATGTCCCGATTACTTTATGCCCTTTTTGTTTTGCCAGCTCATCAATCATTTCTCCTAGAAATCCAAAAACACATTTTCTCGGAAATTGATACCTCTCATGACGATTAGGCATAATAATGGCCAAAGGATGTGTATCTCTTTCTAATATAGGTAGTTCATGTTTAATTAGTGCCATTGTTCTCCCCCTCATTATTTGTTTTACTCTAGTATACACTTCAACTTGCTATTATCAAATATCTTTTAATTTTTCAACGCCTTTTTGTCTTCCTAATAAATTCTTGTTTTTTACCCAAATAAAAAAGTAGTCTCTCCTTTTTTCTAGAACAGACTACTTTAGATTACTCTTATTTAGATTTTAAATTTTAATGCACTGCTATTTAATGTTTCTGCTTCTGTGCTTAACACTTCTGCCATTGCTTTAAATTCTTCTGAGGTTGCCATTTGTTCCTCTGTTACAGCTGCCAAATTCATTGCATTAGCATCTATAGTTTGTGAGACTTCATCAATGTGATTCATATTTTCATTGATATCTGTCACACTTGCTACAATCTGGCTGGTGGATTGCTTAATACTTTCGATGTTGCTTTGTGTATCTGCATTAGAATTTTTGATTACTTCAAACGTTTCTTCTACATGATTCGTATATTTTTTACCTTCTTTAGTCAGCTCCACACTATTGCTGATCGCTTCTGATACCATAGCTGTTTGATTATCAATATAACCGATGATATCGACAATTTTATTTGCTGCTTGATTGGATTCTTCTGCTAACTTTCTAACTTCATCTGCTACTACAGCAAAGCCTCTACCACTTTCTCCTGCTCTTGCTGCTTCAATTGCTGCATTAAGTGCTAATAAGTTAGTCTGTCCTGCGATTCCTGAGATAGTCGTCACGATGCCATGGATTTTCCCCATATTGGCTGAGAGTTCCTTGATTACTGTATCTGCATTATTGATACTTCTTTCAATCGTGTCAATTTGCTCTTGTGTATCTCTGATTACATCTGTTCCTATATTGGTACGCTCAAGGGTTTCATTTGCAATCTTATCAGCATCATTGATTTGATTAAAGATATTTTGAATATCTGAATCTAACTGGTCTAGTACTTGTTTGATGTTTTGCGTTTCTACAGCTTGTTGATTAGAAATAGCTGAGATTTCTCCCGTAGATGTAGCCAAATCTTCATAGGCCATTGTTGCATGTGTTGAACTAATTAAAATACTTTCAGCTGCATGCGTAACCTTCTCTGATGATGTTTGAATATGTTCAATCATCATTCTCAGTGCATCGATCGTTTTGCCTAATGCCATATTAATTTGTCCAATTTCATCTTTTCTTTCTGTATCAATAGCTACTGCTAAGTTTCCTTCTGCAATTTGGTTGATTGCTTGAACTAATGTCCCCATTGGTTTAAAGAAATATTTTAAGATCAAGTAATTGATAGATGCACAGATGAGGATAAATAAAATAACTGCTGATACTATAATCATCGTTACTTCTCTCATTTTTTCAGTAAGCTCTGCCCCTTCATAATCATACTCCATCATCCCGATGACTTGATTAGCACTATTTTTAATCGGTACAAAAGCAGAGATATAATATTTATCAAAAGTAGATACATAATAAGGTTCACTTGTACGTGGCTCACCATCTTCAAAGCTCATGGCTACTTCTGCTGAGAAGTCTCCTTTTGTTTGTTCAAATCCTAACTCCATATTGGCAGTACTACCATCTATGATATAGGTATAATTCTCTACATCTTGGTCCGCTATGATATATAACATCCCATTCCCTAAACTTGTATTTAATTCTTGAAGCGCCTTTCTTGTTTCTACATAGTAGCTTTCACCTGGATTCATGCTATCTAGTAATTCTTCGAACGCTTCTCCATCTATTAATTTGGCAGCTGCCTTTGTAATGTTTAAAGCTTCTGCTTCTAGTAATTCAACTGTATGGTTATACATAGTCTGATAAAATAATACTCCCATACAAATACTAGATAAAAACATAATTAAGCTTGTCCCTAATGTAATCTTTGTCTTTAGGGATATCTGTTTCAAACAATTAAGATTGATCTTCGCTAGCAACTCTATACACTCCTCGTCTCATTTTTATTGTCGATATTGACTCATTGCATATATCGGCTTAATGAGAGATTTTCTTAACCTTTTATCCCCCACCTATAGATGCAATAGATTGCATCAAAAAAAGGACCCTATAGAATAGAGCCGTTAGAATATTGGGCATCGCCTTTTTCTAACCCTCTATTCTACGGAGTCCTTTTTTATCTTATGGACCTTACTGGGCCTTAATGATAATTAAAGTATCCCTTTTCTATACACATAGCTCCCCAAAGGATTTTCCTCTACCTGTCCTTCGGTCACTACTTGCTGTCCTTTGAGAAACACATATTCTGCTCGACCTCGAATAGCTATTCCTTCATACGGTGTATAGTCTACATTATGTAGCTGTTGATCTGCTGTTATTTCGCCGCTCATTTCTGGATTCCACAAAACTAAATCAGCATCACTCCCGATTTGTAATGCACCTTTTTTCGGATACATCCCAAATAATTTAGCAGCCTGTGTGCTCAGGAGATCTGCCATTTGCTTGAGCGAAATTTCACCTTCACATACCCCATACGTATAAATGAGCTGAGGTCTATGCTGAATTCCAGGTATGCCATTGGGAATTTTGCTAAAGTCTTCTAATCCTTGTTCTTTTTGTCCTTTAAAGTTAAAAGCACAGTGATCTGTACTAATCGTTTGGATTTCCCCATTGCCTAAAGCTTCCCAAAGTGCTTCACGATCCTCTTTTTTTCTAAGGGGCGGTGACAGGACGTATTTGGCACTTTCAAACCCCTCTTGTTCATAACACTGTTCATCCAAAGTTAGGTACTGTGGGCAAGTTTCTACGAAGACTTTTTGTCCTCTCGCTCTTGCTCTTCGTATTTGTTCTAATCCTTTGAGTGTGCTTAAATGAACAATATGAGCTGGTGTCCCAGCTAGATACGCAATGTCTAAAAATCTTCCAATTGCTTCAGCCTCAACTGTATCTGGTCTAGCAAGTGGATGGGCCCCTGGAGCGGTATGTCCTTTTGCAAGCTGTTCTTTAATCAATTCATTGACTAGATCTCCATTTTCACAGTGCACGCCTATTATACCCTCTATTTGCTTAACTGCTTTAAGAATTTGGTAGATTTCTCCATCCCTTACCCTTAGCGCATCATAAGCCATATAAAGTTTAAAAGAAGTCACGCCTAAGCTTTTCATCAAAGCAATTTCTTCTTGAACGGCTTCATTCCAGTCTGTAATTGCCATATGAAAGCCATAGTCACAGTAGCACTTGCCACCTGCCTTTTGGTGCCAATTTTTGAGCGCCTCTACAAGTGTCTCTCCTTTATTTTGTGTAGCAAAATCTATAATAGTTGTGGTTCCCCCAGCGACTGCCGCTAGGGTCCCACTTCTAAAATCATCCGCAGTAAGTGCAGTACCTGTATCCATATCTAGATGCGTATGGGCATCAATAAATCCAGGAAAAGCAATGTACCCTTTGGCATCTATTACTTCATCAGCCTTTACTTCTAACTGCCCGATTTGTTTAATGATTCCTTTTTCTATCAGTATATCTTGAGGGGTATGTATATTTTGTGTGGCTAATAATGCCCCTTTAATTAAAATAGACATGTTCATTCCTCCTCTTTAGGCTTTGATAGTAGTTCCCGTTTTGCCCTCTATGCCTTCTTTGGCTTTCCCTAACAAAGTAATCAGTGAAGATCGACCTGGTTTAGACCTAGCAAATTCTATAGCTGCTTCGATTTTAGGCAGCATAGAACCTGGTGCAAACTGACCTGCTTCAATATACCTTTCAGCCTCATCTACTGCGATTTCAGAGAGCCAAGTCTCATCTGGCTGCTTAAAGTTGATTGCTACTTTTTCTACAGCAGTTAGGATAATTAAGCATTCTGCATCAATCGCTTTGGCCAGTTCACAGCTAGCAAAATCCTTATCAATGACTGCTCCTACTCCGGATAAATGATTGCCCTCTGCTGCAACAGGTATGCCTCCACCACCTGCTGCAATGACTATTTGCCCTTGTTCTACCAATGTTTTAATGGTCTCTATTTCCACTATGGCGATAGGTTTTGGCGAGGCAATTACGCGTCTATAGCCACGTCCTGCATCTTCTTTGACACTGTATCCTTTTTCAATCAGATCATCCGCTTCTGCTTTGGTCATAAATCGCCCGATAGGTTTAGTTGGATTTAAAAAGGCTTGATCCTCTCGGTCCACTTGTACTTGTGTAATAATTGTAACTACCGGTTTTTTGATTCCTCGGTTTAACAATTCTTCTCGCAACGCATTTTGAAGGTCATATCCAATATATCCTTGGCTCATAGCTACACAAACAGACATAGGAATAACAGGTGTCTCTGGATTCGTTTTATGCATCTCCCCCATAGCAAGGTTAATCATCCCTACTTGAGGCCCATTACCATGGGATACAATTACTTCATGTCCTTGTTCAATCAAATCTCCAATTGCTTTAGCAGTATACTTTACAGCTACCATTTGTTCTGCCAAATTATTACCTAACGCATTGCCACCTAGTGCAATAACTATTTTTTTTGACATGCCCATTCCCCCTATTCCTTATGACCAACATGCCTTTTATTTGAACACTCTATCTTTACCATCTTTATCTAATTTTTTGAGCACAGCTTGTGGGTCAGCTACTTTTGATAAGAAAATCATCGCTGCAATAATATACGGTTTAAATGAAGCTTCTTTGTAAAGTGCTGTACGATAACGCTCAAAAACACTAGCTGCTACTTCCCCTGCCTCGCAACTCACGCCTGAGATATCTGCTGGTAAACAATGCATATAAAGCGCTTTTCCCTCTTTAGTCATTGCCATTAGTTCTTCTGTACATTCCCAATCTTTATACTTCGCATTTTGTGCGAGTAGTTCTTTTTCTAAGGCTCTGATTCCCTCTTGGTCCCCTTGTGCATAAAGGTCTGTACGCTTTTCCATAGCTTGGAAAGGTGCCCAGCTCTTTGGATAGACAATATCTGCATCTTTGAACGCTTCTGCCATATCATTGGTTTTGCTAAATGATCCGCCTGACGCTTCTGCATTTTGCTGAGCCACTTCTTCTACTTCTGCCATCACTTCATAGCCTTCTGGATGTGCCAGTACAACCTCCATTCCCATACGTGTCATTAGACCGATGACACCTTGTGGAACAGAAAGTGGTTTCCCATAAGAGGGTGAATAAGCCCATGTCATCGCTACTTTTTTACCTTTTAAATTTTCTATGCCACCAAACTCGTGGATGATATGTAGCATATCCGCCATCGTCTGAGTAGGATGGTCAATATCACATTGTAAATTGACTAGCGTAGGTCTTTGATTTAAGACACCTGTTCTAAATCCTTCTTCTACAGACTCTGCCACTTCATGCATATAGGCATTTCCTTTGCCAATATACATATCATCACGAATCCCTATGATATCTGCCATAAAAGAAATCATATTGGCGGTTTCACGTACAGTTTCCCCATGAGCAATTTGTGACTTACCTTCATCCAAATCTTGCACTTCTAAACCTAATAAGTTACAAGCTGATGCAAAGCTAAATCTCGTACGGGTAGAATTATCTCGGAATAATGAAACACCTAATCCACTATCAAAAACACGTGTAGAAATATTTCTTTCTCTCAAATCTCTTAGTGCATCAGCCACTGTAAATACAGCTTCTAATTCATCTTGTGTTTTCTCCCACGTTAAGAAAAAGTCGTTTTGATACATATTTCTAAAATTCAGTGTATCTAATTTTTTAATATAATTTTCTAATTGGCTCATAGCTATTCTCCCCTTCGCTCTTCCCTTATTTTATTGACAATATAATGTAGGCACAGCTGCATAAACTGCTGCACATTTCACTAGATCAGCTTTCCAGGTTTTTTCATTAGGCGCATGGGCTTGCGCTTCTTTGCCTGGACCAAAGCCAATACAAGGAATGCCATAACGTCCCATGATAGATACCCCATTCGTTGAAAAAGTCCACTTATCTACTTTAGGCTCCCCATACATACCGCTATACGCTTCTACCATTGCCTGTGTCGCAGGATGATCTTCTGGAATCACCCATGTTGGGAAGTAACAATCTGTTGGATAGACAAGATTCGTCCAGCTCGGGCTATCATATTTATACATGGTGACTTCTGCCTTATATTTTTGTACAGATGGCAGGTTACGAATTTCTTCTAGCGCCATCTCATAAGTTTCACCATCTGTAAGTCTTCTATCAATAGAAATAGCACTCATATCCGCTACTGCACAACGTGAAGGTGAATTATAAAAAGATTGAGAAACAGTAAGCGTCCCTTTCCCTAAGAAAGGATCCTCATGCAGATGATTATTGAGTGCTTTGACTTCACCTATGATTTCTGCCATTTTATAAATTGCATTGTCTCCACGCTCCGGTGCAGAACCATGACAAGAAATGCCTTTAACTTCTACACGTATTTCCATTCGACCACGTTGGCCTCTATAAATATTGCCATCTGTCGGCTCTGTAATAACTACAAAGTCCGGTCTAATCTGACTTTCATTCACGATATACTGCCAGCATAGTCCATCACAGTCCTCTTCTTGTACCGTTCCTGTTACAAGCACTGTATATTGATCTGAAAGCAATCCTAAGTCTTTCATAATTTTTGCACCATAGACTGCTGAGACCAATCCCCCTAACTGATCAGATGCTCCTCGTCCACCAATTTCTTCTTCATCTTCATATCCTTCATAAGGATCAAACGTCCAGTTGCTCACTTCTCCTAACCCCACTGTGTCAATATGTGCATCATAGGCAATTAATGTCTCACCTGTTCCCATATACCCCAGTACATTTCCCATACCATCGATCTCTACGCGGTCAAATCCTACTGATTCCATCTCTTTGGCAATCCGTCTAATCACGCCTTCTTCTGTACAGCTCTCTCCCGGTATAGCGATTAAGTCTCTCAGAAACTGTGTCATATCCCCTTTATAACCTTCTGCTGACT
>JBOFIR010000142.1:0-40152 GCA_051650265.1 Cellulosilyticaceae bacterium | reverse complement strand
TAGACTTCTTTGAACGTCTCTACATTCGCTGCTGGATTGATTGACAAAATACGCGCTTTCATTACTTCTACTTTTGGCTGATCCACTGTCTCTAATGTGGCATGGAGCTGTCTATTGAGATTGCTCAGTGACACATCATCATGGTCAATTAATACTAAGTTTCCTACTCCTGTTCTCGCTAAAGCTTCTGCAGTATACGAACCTACACCGCCTACTCCAAAAATGGCTACCTTACTATTTTTAAGTTTTTCTAGTCCTTCTGAGCCTACCAACATTTCTGTTCTTGTAAATGTATGAATCATTTGTGTTCTCCTTCTTCTCTATACGCGATGTTTGTTTGCTAGTGCAACATAATATGCCGCTGATTCATAGAGTTTTTTGATTTCTTCATTTTTGAGGGGTCTAATCATGCGTGCAGGGTTCCCCACAGCTAGCATCCCCTCATCAATGTGCGTCCCTCCTGTTACGAGACTATTGGCACCAATTATACAGTTTTTACCAATCTTTGCACCATCTAATATAGTAGCACCCATTCCAATCAATGTATAGTCACCAATCATTGCACCATGTACAATCGCACCATGCCCTATTGTTACACCTTTTCCAATAGCTGTTGCATGCTCATGGCCTATATGAATGACGGCATTATCTTGGATATTGGTTTGATCACCTATCAAAATAGCATTTTCATCACCTCGCACTACCGCACCATACCATATATTTACATCTGTCCCCATACTCACTTGTCCTATTACTGTGGCATTTTCTGCAATAAATACAGTCTCATCCATCTCAGGTATATGTTCTAAAAATTTTTTTATCATATCTTACCTCCTAGTCGTCCATACTACTACTGACTTTATTTTGAAACAAAGGAGCTTATATCATGCATTTTCCTACATCTTTTCCTCCTCAACACCAAAATCATCATCCCGGCTTTGAATATGAGATGAATCCTCTCCCCATCTATGATGATCCACACTACATCCCCAAAGGGACACTACTCAAAGATCGCGTCGCACTCATCACTGGGGGAGATAGTGGCATCGGGCGTGCTGTTGCGATTGCTTATGCCAAACAAGGGGCTCATGTAGGAATTGTCTATTACAATGAAACTGACGATGCGGCGACAACCGCCTCTATTATAGAAAAACTTGGGAGCCAATGTCTACTCCTTCCTTGTGATATTACAGATCGTAAAGCCTGTGAAACTGCCGTATCACGTACACTCTCCCAATTTGGCAAGCTTGATATCCTCGTCAATAATGCCGCTGTTCAGTATGAGTGTCAGCAGTTTGAAGATATCTCTGATGAGCAGTTCGATAAAACCTTTAAGACCAACGTCTATGGTCCTTTTTATATGATCAAATCTGCCCTCCCTCATCTCAAATCAGGTGCTTGTATTATTAATACAACCTCCGTGGTAGCCTTCCATGGCAATGACACACTCATGGACTACTCCATGACCAAAGGTGCACTTGTTGCTATGACACGCTCACTTGCTATGTCCCTTGCCAAATCTGGCTCTGGTATCCGTGTCAATGCCGTTGCACCAGGTCCAATCTGGACACCGTTTATCCCGTCTGCTTTTGATGCTAATAAAGTTTCAACATTTGGTCAGAATACCCCTCTTGGCCGTGCAGGCCAACCGATTGAATGTGCAGGTGCCTACATTTTCTTGGCATCTGATACTGCCTCCTATATCACTGGCCAGACAATTCATGTCAATGGCGGCGAGATTGTCAACGCCTAAGGCTCAATAATTTCCTCTGGCAGCAGCACTTTCTTTGGCTTCGGATTGCGGTATAAAAGCCTATAGATTGTAGCTGCTGCTTTGTACCCTATAGCATACGGGTTCTGATCGATAATAATAGGTTTAAAAGATAAGAGATTCAGATATTCCTCAAATTCATTGTCAAAAAGCATGAGCGTCAGATCTTCTGGTATACGCTTGCCTTCTTTTTGAAGTAAACTTACAATTCTTGATCCATACCCTGTACTTGTTGTAATTAGCGCAGTCATCTGAGGATGTCCCTTTAGGTATCCCTTTACTAAGCTTTCAAAATTCTCTTGGTTGTGCTCACACGCTAGGTGCAATGTACTCTCATAACCGCCTATCAAATTCATCATAGCCTCTCTATAACCATTACTTCGCTCATTCACTGAACTCGCTGCCTCATCAGGCAACCCGATGAATCCAATCTCCCTATGACCTCGCTCGATCAGGTACTTCGTCCCATTGTACGCAGCTGTATAGTGATCACACGCAACATAACTAATGTCAATCCCTTGTAAGTAACGATCAATGAGTACGATAGGAAAATTACTCAGACTAAGCTTAACAATCTCTTTGTTGTATAAGTTATGATCCACAGGAAAGATAATGATCCCTTTACATTGATTCTGAATGGCTGTGATAATCATCTCTTCTTCTAGCCCCTGATCACATGCCGTCACCATAATACTAAGCTTGAGTCCCTTTTCTTGAAGGTAGGCTTGTACACCTTCTGCAATTTTGCTAATAAACTTCCCTTGTACACCTGGTACAATCAGACAAATCGTTGGCTTCTTTTTCTCTTCACCTAGCAACTCTAGCTCCCTGGCCTTGGCTGTAGTAAATGTCCCTTTTCCTTGTCTACGATAAACAAATCCATCTTTCTCTAATGATAAAATAGCATTCTTAGCCGTAATACGACTTGCGCCAAATTTGAGTGCTAGTTGATTCTCCGAAGGCAACTTAAAATCAGGTATTTCTTTATTTTTTTCAATCACTTCAAGTAAGTACTTTCTTATACTTATGTACAGCGGTTCACAATCACTCATACTTTACTTCCTCCTTGTATATCAAGTATATCAAGTTTATCTTTTTTTCATCCAAGTGCCATTGATTATAAGCTAGTTTTACCCTAAAATCTACTTTATACAATATAATTTTATTAAAGGAGATTTAGATTATGAAAAACGCTAAAAAAGCTCATGTCATTTCACACTCTCACTGGGATAGAGAATGGTACTTACCATACGAAAAACACCACATGTTACTCATCGAGTTCATGGACACACTTATGGATACTTTAGAAAATGATCCAGAATATAAAAGTTTCCACTTAGATGGTCAAACAATCATCTTAGAAGATTACCTTCAAGTAAGACCTGACCGCCGCGAGCGTCTTACAAAACTCATCCAAGATGGCCGTATCGTAATCGGACCATGGTACATCCTTCAAGATGAGTTCTTAACAAGCAGTGAAGCAAACGTACGTAACATGCAAGTAGGTCACGACGATGCAAAAACATACGGCGACGTCGTATGTAAACTTGGTTACTTCCCAGACTCATTTGGTAACATGGGTCAAGCTCCTCAGATCTTACAACAAGCTGGTATTGACACAGCAGTATTCGGTCGTGGTGTAAAACCAACTGGATTCAACAACGAAGTAAGTGGCGAAGAATTCGAATCTCCATACTCAGAAATGTACTGGGAAAGTCCAGATGGTTCTAAAGTACTTGGTGTACTTTTCGCTAACTGGTACAGCAATGGTAATGAAATACCAACAGATGCTGAGGAACTTAAAGCATTCTGGAATAGAAAACTTGAAGATGCAGGCAAATTCGCGTCAACTGATCACTTACTATTCTTAAATGGTTGTGACCACCAACCTGTACAAACAGATCTTTCTACGGCACTTAACAATGCAAAAGAATTCTACGAAGATGTTGAGTTCATCCACTCTAACTTCAATGACTACATCACAGCAATCAAAGCAGAACTTCCAGATGATCTTGTAACAGTTCATGGTGAACTTCGTAGCCAAAGAACAGATGGTTGGTTCACACTTGCAAACACAGCTTCTGCACGTGTTTACCTCAAACAAATGAATGCAAAATGCCAAACATTATTCGAAAAAGTAGCTGAGCCAGTAGCAACAATCGCTCATAAACTTGGTATGGAATACCCTCACCACCTCTTTACATACGGTTGGAAAGTACTTATGCAAAACCATCCTCACGATAGTATCTGTGGTTGTAGTGTAGACGAAGTACACCGTGAGATGGTATCTCGTTTTGAAAAAGCTGAACAAGTTGCACTTCACATCATTGACGAAGCAATGGCTTTCATCAAAAATGCACTTGATACAGTAAGCTTCAAAAACATTCATGAAGAAGCACTTCCATTCTTCGTAGTTAACCCAACAGGTCATGCAAAATCAGGTCTTGCTGAAGTAACAGTAAACCTTTGCCAAATGTACTGGAGACATGACTACTTCAGAGAAGCTATCAATGATGCAAGAGATTGGGAAATCCCAGCATACAAAATCGTTGATGAAGCAGGTAATGAACTTGCAGGTGAGGTAATCTCTCTTGGACTTCACTTCGACTACGATCTTCCAAAAGATAAGTTCCGTCAACCATACATGAGCCAAAAAGCCAAAATTGTTGTTGAACTTGATAAACTTGAGGCGTTTGGTCTTAAGAAACTTGCACTTGTACCAGTTACTGAAAAAGAAGAAAACACTTCAAGCCTTATCGTAAATGGCGATACTCTTGAAAATGAATTCTTAGCTGCAAAAGTAAATGACAATGGTTCTTTAACAATTACTCACAAAGCAACAGGTCATGTATTCGAAGAACAATGTATCTACGAAGATCATGGTGATATGGGTAACGAATACATCTACATGTGTCCAAAAGAAGAGACTCCTGTAACAACAAAAGACGCAACAGCTACAATGCGCATCGTAAAAGATCTTCCACACGTAGCTGTTGTTGAAGTAAAAACAGTAATGGATATTCCTGTATCATTAGATGCTCTTATGGAGACAGAAATCAACGAACTGATCAGCTTCACAACAAGAAAAACACAACGTGTTGCTGAAACAACTCCAATGGAGATCACAACAACTTACACACTTGAAAGAACTGCTAGAGGGGTTAAAGTTAAAACAAACTTCAACAACCAAGCGCTTGACCATAGATTACGCGCATTATTCACAACTAAGATTGATACACCATTCCACTATGCTGACTCAATCTTCGAAGTTGCAAAACGTAACACAGAAGTAAGCAAAGAATGGAGAAATCCATGTAATGCACAACATCAACAAAACTTCATCAACGTACATGATGAAAACATCGGGCTTACAGTAGCAAACAAAGGGCTTAACGAGTACGAAGTACTTCGTGATGGTCAAAACACAATCGCTGTAACACTTCATAGAGGTATGAGAGAACTTGGTGACTGGGGTGTATTCTTAACACCAGAAGCACAATGCTTAGGTGCACAAGAAGCTGAATTTATGATCATCCCTCACGGAGCTGAGGCAGATCTTCTTGCATCATACGAAGAAGCTGCGCAATTCCCTGTTCCATTTGCAGCAATGCAAGCAAACCTTCAAGAAGGTACAATCAAAGAAGTGGCACCATTTGTAGCACCATCTACAGACGCTGGTCTTATGTACTCATCTATGAAAGTAAGCAAAGACTCTGGAGACGTTGCAGTAAGATACTACTCTGTAGTAGATCGTGATACAACACTTACTCTTGAAACAGCAACATCACTCTACCGCTCAAACTTACTTGAAGAGAAATTTGAAGCGATTGATGGTCATTCTGTAGCTGTCAAAGCATACCAAATTGTAACATTTGGCCTTCAAGCCTAAATCATTTAAGGCTACGCAAGCTCTTCCCATCCGCGTAGCCTTGATTATTTTTTATCCGATTTTCCCTCAATAGAGATAATATAAGCAAGCAATAGGCATTCTCCTTCTTTAAAATTCTTAGCAAGGAGTAGACATAATGGGACAATATCGCATTATCACTTCCCCACCGAAACGTACTATTTTTATTAAAGTCGAAGGGATATTTGGTATTTGGGATGCTGATCAATTTATCATTGATTTTGATAGAGAAATCTCCAAACTTAATCCCAAGGAATATACACTGTCTTTTGATTGCACTTACTTAGGTGTAACAGGAGCGAATACATTATTCAAACTTGAGGCGTGTTTTAAGCGCTACTATCAAGCCGACTTTTTAAATGTTACTTTTGATACAGGTGGCAATCCGTTACTTTTTGATCAGCTGACACAACTGAGTAGGCGGTTTAGGTTACCACGTTATGAAGTGATTTAATTTAAGAGAAAGAAGTGCTACTTCTTTCTCTATTTTTTTTTATAAAAAATTGCTTTTTCTATTGAACTTTATGATATAACATATTAAAATATTGTTAGTATGTTATATCATATTAATTTATTTATTAAAATTTGGAGGAACCACAATGCTAGATAGAAAATGGCAAATCTATGTCGTACATCACTCACATACAGATATCGGTTACACAGATTTACAAGAAAAAATCCTTTATAACCATGTTGACTACATTCGTGAGGCTTGCCAAATCGGTAGACCTGACTTCAAATGGAACTGCGAAACTTACTACTGTGTTGAGCGTTTCTTTGAGGAAGCAACAGACGCTGAGAAAGAACATTTCTACAACTGTGTAAAAGATGGCACAATCGGTTTATCAGCAAACTACCTTAACTTCACTGATTTAGCTGACAAATCAATTCTTACAAAACGTACACAAGAAATGGTTGATCTTTTTGCTACGCAAAATATTGATGTGAAAGTTGCAATGAATGCAGATATCAACGGTATCTCACTCGGTCAATTAGATGCTTACTTAGACAATGGTATTGAGTTCCTTTATACAAATATTCACTGTCATCACGGTATGTATCCACTCTACCAAAACCAAAAGCCTTACTTCTGGTCTAACAAAGCAGGCAAAAAAATGCTTGTATGGAGTGGTGAGCACTACAATCTTGGTAATGCTCTTGGTCTTGTACCAGCAAAGCATGCTAACTATATGACAGAAACTTACTTTGGTAAAGACAAACCAGCTTCTCCTATGGAAAATTTAAAGAAAAACCTCTATACATACTTAGAAGAATGTACAGAGTACGGCTACGCACATAGCTTTATGCCACTCAGCGTATCTGGTGTATTTAGTGATAATGCACCTCCAAATGTAGAAATTGCTGATCTGATTGCCGAATTCAACGCTGCATATGGCGAAGAAGTAACAATCAAAATGGTGACACTTGAAGAACTCTATGCTGCAATCAAAGATGAACTTCAAGATGTAGAGACATACACAGGCGACCTCAATGACTGGTGGGCGCATGGCGTTGGTAGTACACCTTACTCTGTAAAACACTACAAAGATGCACAAAGACTTTACCATCTTTGTGAAAGACTTGACCCTGAAAACAAATGGTCACGTGCTGACTTCAAACGCGAAGCTGAAGATAACCTTCTCGTATTTGCTGAGCACACTTGGGGCCACTCTTCAACAATTACAAATCCATACGATACAATGGTACAAAACCTTGATATTAGAAAAACATCTTATGCTTCAAAAGCACATGAAGCATCTGCAAAGGTACTCACACGTATCATGCATGCAAGAGGTGATAAATTAAGATACTACGACCGTGAAGGTAAGATCAAAGCAATCAACGTTTCTGGACTTACTGGTGAACAAATCGTTGAATTCTATATTGAAGTATGGGGCTTTGATGGTGTAGAAATCGTTAGCCCAACTGGCGAAGTACTCACAGCTCAAGTATCTAGTCATCCACGTGGTGTGCTCATCACTTTCGTTGATACATTTGAGGCTGGCGAAGAAAAAAACTATACTTTCAAGGAAGTTGCTAAAACTAAAGAAAAAGCAACAACACGTACTGCTTACACAGGTTCTGAGCGTGTAAAAGATATCGTGAATACTTTTGACCCACTTACTTATACATTACCTTATGGTATTGAAAGTGATTTCTTCAAAATTTCATATACAATCGGCGAAGGTGTCACATCTTTCTACAACAAAGCTGAAGGTGTCGAGATGTTATTAGATGGTGATAAGAAATTCTTCACACCAATCTATGAAAGAACTGCTATTAGAACAGATGTGTATGAAGAAAGACGCCTTGTAGGTAGAAATATTAGAGGACTTCATGCTGAGAAATTCATTGGTGATCTGACACACATCAAGATCATTGATAATGGTGCAGTATTTAAGACTATCGAACTGACTTACAACTTAGAAGGTACTTTCCATAGCTCTGTAGTGATCAAGATGTTCAACCATCTTCCAATCATCGACTTCAAGTACAAACTTGCAAAAACACTTGCTACAGATGTTGAAAACATCATGCTCCCATTAGCACTTAACTTACCAAAAACTGAGCTTTACATCGACAAAGGGGATGTTGCAATGCGTCCTGGTATCGACCAGCTTCCTGGTACTGGTATGGAATACTACCTCATTGATAATGGTGTAGTTTATACAGGCGAAAATCATAACCTTGCAATCCAAACACTTGATGCACCTATGGTTTATATGGGTGAACTTAAGCACCATGAAATCTTACTTTGCGATAACAAAGTAGAGAATAACCAAAGACCAGTTTACTCTTGGATTATGAACAATATCTGGGAGACAAACTTCAAAATGGACTTATCCGGAATTACTGAGTTCTGCTACAGACTCTCTCTTACAGCACACCAAGATGCTGATACAGCATTCGAAGCACTTAAAGGCACTGGCTTTGGTACAGTATCTTTCATGACTAAATAAGTTTGTGCATTCACATCACTTACCCCCTAGCAAAATACCTCTTCTTTGCTAGGGGGTTTTAAAATAAAAGGAGTATACTATGAATTATTCAGACATCAAAAAAGTTCACGTGGTTTTCAAGACGCACTTAGACATTGGTTTTACCGACTTAGGTGCTACTGTACTTGATCGCTACCTTAATGAGTTCATCCCTCACTCAATTGACCTTGCTCTTGCCCTTAATACTGAGGAAAACAAAAAATTCATCTGGACAGTAGGTTCATACCTCATTGACTACTACCTTAAAAATGCCACACCAGAGCAAATCGCAAAACTCGATGAAGCGATTGAAAAAGGCTATATTCGTTGGCACGGTATCTCTTGTACAACACATACAGAGCTCCTAGATGCTGACCTCTTTGCACATAGTCTTGAGATTAGTGCACGCCTTGATCGCAAATACCAAGTGAAGACGATTGCTTCTAAAATGACAGATGTACCTGGTCATACAGTAGGTATGCTTCCTCACCTTAGCAAGCAAGGCATCCAGTACATGCATATTGGTGTCAATCCTTCTTCTATGGTGCCTGAGGTCCCAGAAGTCTTCCTTTGGAAGCATGGCAATGACGAACTTATCGTACATTACTCTAGTCAATACGGACTCCCATTAGCTATTGATGGCTTTGACGAGGCACTTGTTTTTGCACATACTGGTGACAATCTTGGACCTCAATCTGAGCTACAGATTACAGAAGAATTTGATCGTATTGCTGCACTTTATCCAAATGCGGTTATTGAAGCTTCTACATTAGATGCTTTCGCTCACAGCTTACTTCAGATCAAAGATCGCCTTCCTATTATCGAGGAAGAGATTGGTGATACTTGGATCCATGGTGTCGGTTCTGATCCACTACGTATCGCCTCTTACAAAGAACTTTGTCACCTGCGTACTAAATGGGTAGCAGAAGGCAAACTTGACCCATCTAGCCCGGAATACGATGCTTTTGCAATCAACCTGATTATGATTGCTGAACATACTTGGGGGCTTGATATCAAAAAGTACTTAGCTGACTTTAGAAACTGGTCTAAAGAAGACTTCCAAAAAGCCCGTGCTCATGACGAAACAACGCTTGAGCTACTTACTTACCGTAATGCACATATGATGGGTACCATTGAATACGACATCAATCACTATCGTGGTGGTAAATTTGAAGGCTCTTACAAGCATTATGAAAGCTCCCACGAAGAACAACGTGCTTATATCCAAGCTGCAATCACATCTCTCCCGACAGCACTTCAAGCAGAAGCTACTGCTGCTGTAGATCGTATCAAACCTATCTATACAGAAGTAGCTGCACCACAGCTCCCACCAAACCGCACACATACTGTAGGTGACTGGAATGTACGTATTGGTGGTAACGGACAAATCTACTATCTTGAAAAAAATGGCAAGGTATGGATTGATGGTGGTGAAATTGGACGCCTTCAATACGAAGTCTTTGACGCTGTAAACTGTAAGACAAATTACTACCAATACAACAGGGACTTCCTCGGAACATGTAGCTGGTCAGAAGGCGACTTCTCAAAGCCAGGCCTTGAGTTTGTCGAAGATCTTCATAATAAATGCTATGACTTTGCTTGTGGCAGCATCAAACAAGTTTCACATCAGCTTTTCGTTGATCTTTATAGTGATTTTGAAGCATCCGAGAAGTACGGCTCTCCAAGACGTGCACAGATCATCTATACTTTCCTTGAAGAAAAAGTTGAACTCGAGCTCAAGTGGTTTGACAAAGATGCTAACCGTATCCCTGAAGCAATTTGGTTTAAGTTTGACTTTAACGTCTCTAACCCTTATCGCTGGACAATGTACAAACTTGGTATGCCACTTTCTCCACTTGATGTTGTACGTGGGGGTAACCGTAAGCAGCACTGCGTAGACCAGCTTGTCTACAAAGCAAATGATGGTGAGATCATTCTCAACAGCCTTCATGCACCACTTGTAAGTATGGGTGGCCGCAACCTCTATGAAGCTGATAACAAATTCAATGATCTTGCAAATGGTTTCTACTATGCTCTCTTTAATAATAGATGGGGTACCAACTTCAAAATGTGGTTCGAAGAAGATTGTAGCTTCAAGTATGAAATCACATTCAAAACAAATCTCTACAAATAAAACAAAGGGTAGATTGGCATTTGCCAACCTACCCTTCTTGCTATTCTTTATCTTTAACATACTTTCCAAGGAGTACCATGACGCCATACATAAAAGCTGCAAATAAAAATGTTCCTCCCATGCCATAAAGCATAATTTCAAGCCCTGCCATTAATTCCACTAATTCCATCTTCATTTCCCCCTTATAATAATAATGACAGAATCAATCCACCAACAATAACCGAAGCAATTTGTCCTGCTACATTCGCACTGATTGCTTGCATCAATATGAAATTATGTGGATCTTCTTTTTGAGCAAGTTTTTGCATTGTTCTTGCAGACATAGGAAATGCAGAGATTCCTGCTGCGCCAACCATTGGATTAATTTTATTTTTCGTAAAAAGATTAATTAGTTTTACAAATAATGCACCACCTATTGTATCGAATACAAAGGCAATTAGTCCCATTGCTAAGATCATAAGTGTTGAAGGTGCTAGGAACTTATCAGCTGTCATCGTTGCTGAAATAGAGATCCCTAGAAGGATTGTCACCACATTGACTAATTCATTCTGAGCAGATTGACTGAGGCGATCTACAACACCAGATTCTTTCATCAAGTTGCCAAACATCAAAAAACCGATGAGTGGTATAGATGTTGGTGCGATTATACCTGCTACTAATGTCACAATGATTGGAAATAAAATCTTTACACGCTTAGAAACCTTACGCTCACTATAAGACATCTTGATCTGTCGTTCCTTTTTGGTGGTTACCAGATTAATTGCAAAAGGCTGAATCAGCGGCACAAGCGCCATATAAGAATAGGCTGCTACAGAAATCGGTCCCAGTAAATCTGGTGCTAACTTGTTTGCTACATAGATTGATGTTGGACCATCCGCCGCACCGATAATACCAATAGAGGCAGCTTCTTGGAGTGAAAATCCCATACATAACGCCAATAATAACGTAAGGAAAATCCCAAATTGGGCTGCTGCACCAAAGAAAATCATAGATGGTCTTTGAAAAAGCGCACCAAAATCAATCATGGCTCCGATCCCAATAAAAATTAATAACGGAAAAAGCTCTGTATGTATTCCGAGATCAAATAAGTAATCGAGCACCCCACCACCACTTGCTCCTGAAAATGGAATATTCACCATGATCACTCCAAATCCCATAGGCAATAATAGTGTGGGTTCATATTGTTTTGCAATGGCAAGATAGATCAAAACCATCCCCACTAAAATCATTATCAACTGCCCTGGCGTGATACTGGTAATAACTGCAAGCACATTATCCATACTTTTCACCTAACCCTTAATTGTATTTATTATTTTTAATATATGAAGTACATGCTGTCTTAATTCTGATTATGATGTTTTTTTCATAATTGTCAATTAAATTGTTTTGACCTTTTTCGACCTCTATGTTTTACGTTTCAAGTACTTAAGTAAAAGGGCTTGTTAGGATATGATTTGAAAAGGCTTTGGCTTGGATGCTTTACCCGTTAGCGTGCACACGCGCAGCTGCATTACTGCTAGTGGGTCAACTCTAGCCGGTGTAAATGAAAAGTTTTTGTCTGGTGCATACTTCTTCATAATATGTATTAATGCATCTACTTTTTGCTGATAATCCTCTATGAACGTTACAGTACCCTCACCCATAATACTCTTGTATAACATCCCATAGTCACAGGGTCTCGGACCCTCTAATATCTTGATTGGAATGTCCATCTCAAAGCACACATGAGGATTCTCTTCCAAAAGCGTCATCTTCCTCCCTTTCTTAGCACCATGTAAATAAAAAATAAGTTCTCCTTGTTCATAGGTATACCCAAAATTCATAGGCACAATATAGGGCATTCTACCATCATATAATCCGATCCTACATACATCACACCGATTGATAATTTCCCGTAACGCCTCTTGATCTGTTATTTCTAAGTCCCCTCGCCTCATACAGTATCCTCCTTGGTCTTATTGACTACCTACATCATCTATTATATTACTTTAGAATGGGAAAGAGACCTCTTACTATAGTAAGAGGTCTCTTGTTGCCTTGATAAAGTAGAATTTCCGCTGTTATGACTGGGCTTACGATAATCTTTCATTATTGCTACAGCCTCAAGTAACCTTTGTACGTTCACTGACTTTGGGTAGATCCCATTCCATAGGTTCCGACTAACTGGGCACAATAATTACTCTAACAACTACTTTAAGCTTCGTTCATGGGCCTTAAAACTCTGATTTAACAAGGCAGTTGTATTAGGTTGTGATGACTCTTTTAAATCAGTTTGCTAAAGCATTCTCATCTCCAAGGGAATCATCTCCTAAATCCTTTTATACAGTTGATCTTGCTACGCGATGTAGTAAGCTCTTCTGTACATTAACTATTATGTGCACAAATACTGTAAATATACCTACTATTCATCTTTAAAAATAACCATTTTTTTCTATTTATGATGACCGTACGCATCTCCTGCACCATATGTTCCTGCACTCATATTGCTCTTAAAACCATTTTTAGCATTTTTCGCATCTTTTGTTTGGTCTAACTCACTTTGCATAGTAGCTTTTAATGATTTATTCTTTCCCATTGCCGTCCTCCTTATTGGCTTGCTTCTATCACCCTTATGTCTACTGGTGATATGACTTATCATCCCACAGTTTGAGCTTGGGTATACACAGATTTTCCAAGTTTACTCTACCACTAAATCCACATAATTTGCCCTTGTTAGCTGCTTTAACACATTAGGTTCAAGTGTTACTTGAATCCCTATCTTTCCAGCACTTACTGTTACTTTTGAAAGGTTCTTAGCACTTTCATGAATCCATGTCTGATAACTTTTTTTCATACCAATAGGAGAACACCCTCCGCGAATATACCCTGTAGTCTTTTGCAATTCTGTGACAGGCAACATCTCTATACTTTTTTCACCAGTTACCTGACTGATTTTTTTAAAATCGAGTTCCATTGCCACAGGGATCACACATACATAGCAATTTTTTGATCGCCCTTGTACCATAAGCGTCTTAAATACTTCCTCTACAGATTTGCCTACTTTTTGTGCAACGGCTACACCATCAATCTTACCGTCTTTTACTTCATATGTTGTACAATCATAGGGGATTTTTTCTTTATCTAAGATACGTAATACATTTGTTTTAATAACTGCCATTTTTGTACTCCTTACAAGTCTGTTCTTTTCTAGTTAGTGGTATCACAAAAAACAGCGCTACAAGTGATACCAACAAATATAGTATACCAAATATACTTATTCCAACCCTTGGCAGCAAGCCGCCAATCATAAGGTTTAGTATACCTGGCACTACTGAAACTTGAGCTACTATAGATACTAGATAGGCTGTTGAGCGCTGACGCTCAGGTACCACCTGAGCTATCAAATAATTCTGCGCTGGAAGTGTAATGCCTACAATTACCCCATTCAACAATGAACTTATAATAACCCATATGTAATGAGGTGCCGCTGCCAGCATGGTCCATCTGACACACATAAGTATAATTCCGATAAACATCGCCCGATAGGGGAGCTGCTCCACGCGTACCTTATGGGATATGCCTAATACTAACACCTCCATCCCCATCAGCATTGTTGGTAAAAAAACAATAATCATCTGTGGACAGTTCATCTTCAAGAGAATCATTTGATTGCCATAGCTCCCTGCAGAATTTAGTACCCCGTAAGATAAAGCAATTACACCGAGAACTTTCCAGTACTGAATATTTCTTAGCAAATCTAACCTACTCCCTACAGATACTGGTGATTGACCACACTCATCCTGATCTTCAAGTCTTACTTCAGGCTGTATCCGATATAGGAATGCACTTAAGAATACTATCACTACCCCTGCAAAAATCATCCCTTTAATGCCTAAAAATAAAATGACCACTGGTGAAATAAGCCCTACAACACCCACCCCCAGTGTTCCAAAGCGCCTTACCTTTCCATAAGGGATTCCTGCCTTCTTTGTAATATTAATCATATATTCCTCACAGATACTTCCCATGGGCTGTAGCACCAATGTCCTAACCAATGCAATGATAAAAAACAACTTAAAGCTAGGCATAACGCACATAAGTCCTAAGCAAATACCATTAAATAAAGTGATGAGCCATGCAGTTCCCATAAGTTTCTTATTACGATCCAATACCCTACCCCATATGAGCATAGCAGGCACTGTAATAAGAGGAATGATCCCCATAACTAAACTAATTTCTTGGTCAGTAAACCCCTTTAGGGTACTCATAAATAGAATATAAACATTGTTAAAAAAGGCGCCCCCTATAATATTGATAATATAGGCAAATGAAAACTTCTTTATGATTTGATGAATGTCCATCATATCCCCCTACAGATTGTTCGTCATGATAAGGGCACTCACGTTTTAAAAACCTGAATGCCCCTTAATTGTTTATTTTGCAGTTAATTCCATGAAGTTATCAATATCTTCTTTTATGATTTTAAGTGAATTTCTCCAGAAGTTCACATCATGTACATCAAGTCCAATCTCTTTGACAACATCAGCAATCGTATTTTTACCTGTGATTGCTAAGAGCTTCTCATAACGCTCTGCAAAGCTACTGCCTTGCTCTTGATAAGCTGCATATAATCCCTTGGCAAAGAGTAGTCCAAATGCATATGGGAAGTTGTAAAAGTTCGAATCAGCACTGTAATAATGAGACTTCCATGTCCACATATAAGGCTGTAAATACTCTGGATCAAGGCCATCTCCATAAGCTTCTTTTTGTGCCCATGCCATAATTTCTTTGATTTCTTTTACAGATAATGGTCCTTCCTCACGGCGTTTGAACACTTCCCCTTCAAAGAGGAATCTAGAATAGATATCTACAATAACCTGCGCTGCATCACTAATCTCATTTTCTAAGATTGCTAATGCCTCTTCTTCATCTGCTTCTTTGATCGCTGCTTTTTTGACTAATGTCTCACAGAAAGTAGATGCTGTCTCTGCAAGTGGCATTGGGTAATGGGTATTGATATTGCTCTCTTCACGTAAGCACTCTCCATGGAATCCATGTCCAAGTTCATGTGCCATAGTGATCACATCACCTAAATTATTGCCATAGTTAAGTAACACACGGCTCTCTCCAATGCAATGTAATCCACAACAGAAAGCACCGCCTACTTTCCCTTCCTTAGGCATCACATCGATCCAATCTTGATCCATTGCCTTGCGTGCAAAGTCTGCGAGATGATTACTAAACTTTCTGAAGTTCTTCTCAACGAATGCCTTTCCTTCTTCGTATGGGAATGGCATTTCCTTGGTGACAACTGGTGCATAGAGTTCAAAGAATGGTAAGCCATTCGTGTAGCCTAGAAGCTCTGCTTTTCTTCTTAGGTACTGCCTAAAGATTGGGAGACTTTCCTTCATTGCTTCAAGCATAGCATCAAGTGTCTCTTGGTCCATGCGAGAGTTTTTGAGTGTCATCTCAAGTGGTGACTTGTACCCTCTCATATCACACACAGTAAGTACTTCACCTTTGATTGCATTGAGCGCTGCTGCCACACCTTCCTCAATTTTCTTATAAGAAGCTGTTTCTGCATGATATGCACGCTCTCTTACTTCTTTCTTTGGATCATACGCCATGTTAAGTACTTCTGTCAGTGGAAGTTGCTTAAGTACGCCATCCACCTCGATATCAACTTTATGTGTAGCAATCAACAGATTTTTGTAATTTGTCCATGCACTAGAACCTGTATTTTTCATACGTGCAATGATTCCTTCTTCACGATCACTAAGCATATAAGCTTGTTGTTCGATTGTTTCTTTGATGAAGAATTCATGTACTTTGAGAAGCTCTGAAGATGTGATTAAAGCAGTGACATCTTCAATCTCACTGATCCATTTGGTAATGCGTGCATCTGTCTCTGCCATTGAACTCATCTTCTGCATAAGTAGTCCTTCATACTTATTGGCCGCATCATTAGTTGATTCAACACTCTGAATGAGTGAAACATAGCAATACAGCTTTTCTTCTAGATCATAAAGTTTTTGAGAAAGGTTGATATATTCTTCTAGCTTTGCTTTTTCATCTTCATGATTTTTGACTGCCTCCACCACGAAAGTTTTTAATCCTTCTAATGCTGTATCTAACTGCCCAAGATCCGCTTTAAATGCTGGCGCATCTATTGATTCATATAGTTCTTTTAAACTCCAATTTAAACTCATCCTATACCTCCTAATATTTATGAACTTATGCCTAAATTATACTTCTTTATTTAGAATATTTAAACCTTAATCTCTATTTTTTGATTAACTCTATTAATTTATTCTCTATTTTTACTCACAAAAAAAAGAATGTAAACCTCCAACTGGCTTGCATTCTTTTTATACGCTGTGTATTACCTATTCATCTTTCAACAGCTGATTGTAAATAAGTACATTAAAATGTATTTTTCCTTAGATTTCGCAGCTGATACTTCTATTTTCTCTTGCAGATTGGAAGATGAGATCAATGGCTTTCATCGCTCTGAGACACTCTTCCGGCTTCACGATAAGTTCCTCTTTACCATCTAATACCGCCACAATATTTTTGTAATAATCTGTCCACTCTGTCTTCACCTCTGGTAGTGGCAAATTCAGTGTTGTCTCACTTGGTCTTGGTGCCATTGTGCGTGTTGGACCTGCTTCTGTGTAGACAATCTCATTATCCCACTCCATAGGGATATCTGAATTGAGTTTCACAATACTGCCATTGCAATTCCAATCTGATACAACGGCCGTGCCTTCTTTTCCGATTACATGCCATCTTGGCTGATTGATAAAGCAATTTGTTGCTACCTCTACCATAGCAGACACGCCATTTTTGAACTTCATGAACACTTTAACGTTATCATCAACTTCTTTGGAATAGAGTGAGAACATATGTGTATAGATCTCTGTAAGTGGTGCATCAATCATGCAAAAAAGTTGGTCAATCAGATGTACACCCCAGTCGAGGAGCATGCCACCACCGTTAATTTGGTACGCTCTCCAACCATGCATCGCTTGTCTTGAGCCTTGCACCTTGCTTTCAATCATACAAAACTCACCGATGGTGCCCTCTTCCATCACTTTTCTCATGATCACATAGTCTTTATCCCATCTTCTATTTTGATGTACTGAGAAAAGCTTACCTGTCTCTTTTTGAACAGCTATGATCTCTTCTAGTTCTGGTGCATCCATTGTAACAGGCTTTTCACATACAACATTTTTACCACTTCTCATACAAGCAATTGCTAAGTCTTTATGGAAGTTATTTGGTGTTGCAATGGTTACAATATCTACAGATTCATCTGCTAAAAGTTCCTCTAAAGTGTGATATACCTTCAAGCCTTTTGCTTCAATCTGCTCATGCACCTCTGATCTGATATCATATGCACCAACTACATTAATCTCTTCGATTCGTTCCTCTACATTACTATAATGCCAACCACCCATACCACCAAATCCAATGATCGCTAAATTATATGCCATGTTTTGTCCCCTTCTCTACATACGCTTTTTCTCAATATAAATATACATACCTACTAATCCTATTGCACAAATCCAGAAGAGTACGTTAAATCCTGGTGTACTCACCATCTGCTCTTTGCGGCTCATGAATGCCTGCACTTCATATGCCCCTTGTGCAAACCCAGCTACTGCTAATGCATTCATCTACTATGCCCACCACATTGTAGGGAGTTCTTCAAACATCATTGTCTCTTTGAGACATTCAACCGCTTTTGTAAGTCCTTCATTTTGACTCATAAGGCCATCCTCATGCTCGATACTAATCACATAGTCATAGCCTACAACTCGAAGTGCAGACAAGATATCTTTCCATGTACTTGTACTATTGCCATACCCTACACTTCTAAATACCCATGAACGTTTTGCTAGATCACCATAGTGCTGTGTATCTAATACCCCATTCACTGCTGTATTGTAAACATCAATCTTTGTATCTTTCGCATGAAAGTGGAAAATTGCATCCCCTAACTCGCGAATAACAGCTACAGGGTCCATTCCTTGCCATATCAAATGGCTAGGGTCAAGGTTGGCGCCAATCTCTGGCCCTACTGCATCACGCAGTTTCTTCATTGAATGTGTGTTGTACACTGCAAATCCTGGATGTGGCTCAAGTGCAATCTTATTGACCCCATGCGCCTTTGCAAAGCCCACAAACTCTTTCCAATAAGGAATAAGTACATCATTCCATTGATAGTCTAAGATTTCCAAGAAATCTTCTGGCCATGGACATGTCACCCAGTTTGGATACTTAGCACCAGGGTGATCCCCAGGACACCCTGAAAATGTATTGATCTGACTGATACCTAGTCGCTCTGCAAGAAGTACACAGTTTCTTAGATCTTTATCAAATTGCTCCGCCTTTTCTTTTTGCGGATGCACTGGATTGGCATGACAACTGAGTGCACTGATCTCAAGACCAGATTTTGCAATTGTTTCTTTGAACTTTGCAAGCGCCTCTTCATCATTTAATAGAATTTCGGGATTAGCATGCGCATTTCCTGGATAGCCTCCACAACCAATCTCTACCATTTGAATGCCTTTTTCTTTAAAATAAGCAAGTGATTCTTCTAATGATTTATCTCCTAAAACACATGTAAAAACACCAAGTTTCATTGGTCTACCCCCTTATTTTCTTTAAGTATGCCATACTTCTTTCGGCATCTTCTAAGCCTGTTGGACAAGGTGCATCATTCTCTACTACCAGCCATTTGATTCCCATACGTTCACTTTGTTCAATGATCGCTGGAATATCTACTTCACCTTCACCTAATGCTTTAAGTTCTTCTTTTGTACCATCTTTAAGATGTACCAACGCCAATTGATGTCCTATCTGTTTCATATAACCAACAGGATCAAATCCTGCTCTATGTACCCAAAATGTATCTAGTTCACAAGCCACTTTACCTCTTAATTGTTTGAAAAACCTTGTCAGTAATACTTCATCATCTACGATTTTCATCTCATGATCATGATTGTGATAGCCTAGGATGAGTCCTGATGCTTTAAGTTTTTCACTTATTTGAGCAAAAAGTACAACAAGCTCTTCTACTTCATAGCTCATCTTCATCTCTGACCATGGACAGATAACATACTTATTATCAATTACTTGATTGTAGGCAATCACCTCATCTAGACGATACTTCAAGTCTTCTAATGGCACATGACTTCCTACTACTGTCAGCTTTAACTTCTTAAGATGATCTCTCAAAACACTTGCAGGTACATCAAATGTCCCTGCAAGTTCTACACCTTCAAATCCTAATGCTGCTACTTTTTCCAAAGTTCCTAAGAAATCTTTTTGACACGCATCTCTTACTGTGTAAAGTTGAATCGCAATTTGGCTCATGCACTTACCCCCTATTAACAATCAATTGGCTCATATAATTTACAGTAAAGTCTATTCCCTTTTCGCCAAGTTCCCCTGACCATATGGGTGAATGTGGCTCAATGCTTAATCCCCCTGTATAACCCTTTTGATAAAGAAGCCCCATGAATGCACCCCAGTTGGTCTGATCAAGTCCTGCTGGTGGATCATCTACACGCTCACCATTGACTTTAAGTGATCCCTTGATATGAACATGGTCAAAACGATGTCCCCATGTTTTGACTTCACCTAGGTAATCACCTGATCCATCATAGATACAATGTGATGGATCATACTTGATCCCAAGCTCTGGTAAATGTCCATGAATAAGCTGCCACGCTGGATCTGAATGTACAAAGTTATTCCATCTACAATTATACGTTGCAATCTTAACACCTTTTTGTTTACCACGAGCAATAAGTTTCTCAAAGTAACTGATTGCACCAGATACGTTAGCATAGTAAGAGATCCCCTCTACAAGGTTACATCCTGTCATATAGACTGGGCAGCCAAGCGCCGCTGCTGCATCAATGAGCTGACACTCCACAGCCAATTCCGCTTCTAAGATCTCGCCCTGCTTACCAAGTTTATTCTCACCCCATCGCCCAATTGCTGCGATAGGCATTTGATACTGAGTACTATATCCTTTAATTGCCTCTACATTTGCCAAAAACTCTTCTGCACGGTTATTCACATCTATTTCAATAAAATCTAATCCTCTATCTTTTGCTTTACTAAAACTTTCTTCATTAATCCACCCAATAATCCCTAATCGCATCTACTTTCCTCCTACCCCTCTACTCTTCTCCTAATATATACATGTCTAGCCCAAACGTACCGGCTCACCCGTCTCCGCTGACTTATAAATTGCCTCAAGAATTTCTGTGACAACTAAGGCTTCTTCAGGCTTTACCACAACCTCTTTGTCATTTACGACTGCATCAATCCACATTTTTGCCTCTACGTCCCCTGGATCATTAGACTCACCTTCATAGAAATCCACTCCACCTACTGAAAAATCTGGTTTTTCTACATATTGTCTATTATGTTTAACGCCATTGATACGAAGTCCACTCTTCATATCTGCGCCTGCTTTTGTTCCACAAAGTGTTGTCTGAGCTTCCCCTACATCTAATGTATTGAGTGCCCAGCTTGATTCAAGAATGATTGTTGCACCATCTTCCATTGTAATAAAGCCAAATGCACTATCCTCTACAGTGAACTCATCTTTATTCCAATCTCCCCAAGTATTTGCTGTTTGGGTTTGATCCCCTAACTTCTTGTATGATGTCCCCATAACCATCTTTGGCTTATAGTTGTTCATCATCCAAAGTGTAAGGTCTAAAGCATGTGTCCCAATATCAATCAACGGTCCACCACCTTGTTCCTCTTCATTTAAAAATACACCCCATGTTGGGACAGCTCTTCTACGAAGCGCATGTGCTTTCGCAAAATAAATATCGCCTAATTCTTCATTCTTACAAACCTCTTTGAGGTAAAAACTATCCCCTCTATAACGGTTTTGATAACCGACTGTGAGCTTCTTACCTGTACGCTTTGCAGCCTCCACCATAGCTTTCGCTTCTTCGGTAGTCTTCGCCATAGGCTTCTCACACATAACATGTTTGCCACTCTCAAGGGCATCAATTGAAATAAAACTATGAGATTTATTTGGTGTACATACATGGATGACTTCAATCGTCTCATCTTTTAAAAGTTCTTTATAGTCATCATACACTTTGGCATCTTCGGTGCCATATTTTACTTTTGCTTTCTCAGCACGTTCTATTACAAGGTCGCAAAACGCCACGATTTCTACATTCTTAATCTTATGTAAGCCTGGTAAATGCTTCCCATTTGCAATACCACCACAACCAATCACACCAACTTTTACTATGCGATCCATTTTTTCACCTTACCCTCTCATTTTGTAGTTTCTCTAACTTTGATTGTATGTCTTAGATAAACTCTTTCAACTTGACTTGATAAATCCTCTATTTTTTTCTTTAGTAGCTCATATGCTCTTGATCCAAGTTCTACACGAGGCTGGGATACTGTTGTGATAGCTGGATTGTACATCCTAGCAATCGCTGTATCATCAAACCCGATAATATCTAGATCCTTGCCAATCTTAAGACCTAATTCCTGTGCTTTTTTGATCACTCCTACTGCAATGCTATCTGCTACTGTAAATATAGCTGTCGGTGGTTCTTTGAGTGCCATCAATCGTTCGCACCCCTTGACTCCACTTTTGTAACTATAGTTACTGAGCGTCATATAGTCTTTTGAAAGCATTAGCCCTGACGCCTCTAGTGCATCCCAAAACCCTTTTGCCCTTAATCTTGCTGAAATATAATCCTCTTCTCCACCAATAAATCCAATCCGCTTATGCCCAAGTTCAATCAAATACTTGGTTGCATCATAAGCCGCCTGATAGTTATCGATCGTTACTAAGCTGATGTCTACCCCCTCAATATACTCACAACATTGTACAATCGGGTAATGTCTTGCCATATTCCCTAGATAGGCCTGGTCTAACTTAGAAGATAATAAAATGACCCCATCAACCGAACGTGTCTGCAAAAGATTCATATAGCCTTTTTCGCTATGTGCTTCATGATCCGTAACGCCGATCATGATATGATAGCCATCCTCCTGCGCACTTTCTCTAATACCTGTCATAATTGATGAGTAAAAATCATTGGCGATGGTTGGAAGCAATACCAAGATCGTCTTGGTATGTGCAACTCTGAGATTCCGCCCTAGTAGATTCGGTGCATAGTCAAGGAACTCTATGGCCGCATATACTCTTTTTTTTGTGTCCTCTTTTACTTTGTCAGGGTTGTTGAGTACTCTTGATATAGTAGCCACAGATACCCCTGCATATTCGGCGACTTGCTTAATCGTTACCATACTCACAGCTCCATTCACAATGTAATCGATTACATTTATATGTATTTTAGTATTATTAACCATTTTTTTCAATAAAATTTTAATATAATATTAAATAAAATTTACAATATTATTTCGTCATTTTGCTCGCACAAAAAAGAGGATTAGTAGTTGACACTAATCCTCTCTAATCACTAGCAGTTCAAACCAGAAAGTCACCTCATTTTCTCTACTTTCTACGCCATATAACTGCCCATGTCTCTCCATAATTTGTTTCACTATATAGAGCCCCAACCCAGACCCACCTAACGCTTTATTCCGTGATTGATCTATGCGATAAAATGGCTCCCAGAGCTTCTCCTGAAGTTCTAGCGGGATCTGCGTCCCTGTGTTCGTAATCTCAAATCTTATGACATGCTTATCTGCTACTATTTTCAATCTAATCTCATGCTGCTTCGGCGTATAGAAGATCGCATTATTATAGAGGTTTCGGATGACTGTCTCGATTTTCTTGCGATCTCCCTCTACCCAATACTCCTCTAGTTCAAAAGTTATATGGAGTGCTTTTTCATTGATAAGCGGTTTGAGCCCCTGATGCACCTTGTATATGACATCACTTAGGATAAATGGTTCTTGATTTAATACCACTTCATTTTCTAAGCGGCTGACTTCTAGTAATTCACCAACTAACTCACTCATCTGGTTGATCTGTCCAAGCATCCCTTCAAAATACGCCCTATCATTGACATCATAGATCCCATCCATCATCCCACAGCAAGTTCCTTTCATGACAGTGAGCGGTGTCTTCAGTTCATGGGATACATCTGCAATCAATTGTTTACGCTGCATCTCTAATTGTTCTTTGAGTGCAATATCCTCTCGGAGCTGATCTACATTTTCTTTAAGCTTTACTGCCATTTTATTGATATTTTCCGCCAATTCTCCTACTTCATCTTGCCTCACGACTTCACAGGTTTGACTAAAATCAAGCTCTGCAATATTGGTTGTGATATTTCTAAGCTTCACTAGTGGATCTGTCAACCGCTTTGCGTACCAATAGGCACCGACAAGTGCTATCCCAAATACCAGGAGTAATATCAAGATCGTATATTGCAACATCACCTCACTTGCCTCAGACACCCCTTGCAATGAATTCATCGATACAAGAAGTACCGGTTCTCCCTGTAACATCATAGGTAAAATACCTACCAAATGATCAATTCCTATATAACTATCTTTCACTTCATAAACAATAGGCTCATTGAGATATAACTTTTGGTTTCCCTGCAAAACATCTAGTACTAAGCTATTGGTTTCTTGCAAAAGGCGACTTTCTCTATAGGCATTACCATAAGTCTTTTCTCCTGGTATATACACTTGTTTAACCTCTCCCACAATGGTTCTAAAGCTTCCTTTTGTCTCACTAAGTACTGAAAGTGAAGTTGTTGTTACACTTGCAACTAAGCCCTCTGTATCGGGGTTACGTACTACTTTATTTATAGCTACAGGAAGTGAAATAACCTCTGCCTCTTCCCCCGTACCTACCTTGATTTTTTCAGGATAGATTTGACGAATATCCCCTACCAATGTTTCATAACCTAACACCTCAACGGTCTGTCCTTCGCTAAATCTACTAAGTGTCTCTTCATTATTCATGAAACTATCTGTATAGACGAGATAGCTCTGTCCATCCTTACCTTTAAGCTCTATAAAACTTCTCTGAGTATCAAGTCCATATTTTGGTGCACCGTACAAATCTAAGATGGCAGTAGCCGCCCCCATCTCTTCTGAATATTCCAGTAATTTCTTTTCTATAGGCAAATCTTTCTGATCTGCGAGTTCTTTTCCTAGCGTCACCAATGTCCCTGTTAAGCCCCGCTTCTTGGTATGAATATAATAGTTTTCAAGGTAGAGTGACTGAAAGATTACTTGCAAAATAAATAGAATTCCAAAAGCACCTATCATCATGGCAAATACTTTGTTGGCAATGCGATGTTTTCTCATCACTACACCTCAAAAATATAGCCGACACCGAATACTGTACGAATCATATAGGCATATTCTCCCAGCGCTTTACGTATTTTCTTGATATGATTATCCACAACCCGGTCTTCACCTACATAGTCATATCCCCACACTTGTGTGAGAATCATCTCCCTAGAAAGTGCTTTTCCTTCATTTTCAACAAGATACGTCAAGATCTGGAATTCTTTGTGTGTCAGCTCTATAATCTCTCCTTCTACATAGACCTTCATACCTTCTTGATCGATCTTTAGGACGCCTTTTTCCAACAGCTGCGTTGTCACATCATCCTCTCTTCTCATTCCCAATAATTTTTTGACTCTTACCACAAGTACTGCTGGGCTAAAAGGTTTCTTGATATAATCGTCAGCTCCTACTTCAAATCCTAAGAGTTCATCATACTCTTCCCCCCTTGCTGTTAGAAAAAGTACGGGTACCGCTCGCTGCTTCTCTCTAATCTGCCTACAGAGTGTCCAGCCATCTACATAAGGGAGCATTACATCTAGAATCGCTAGGTCAAATGCACCATTTTCAATGAGCACCATTGCCTCCTTTCCATTTTGTGCCTCTAACACTACAAACCCATGACTTGTAAGATAATCACAAATCACGCGACGAATCCCCTCTTCATCTTCTACTACCAATATCGTTTGCATCTCTATTCTCCTTCACGCCAAAATACCTTAAGATAGTATCTGTCATCTTAAGGTATTTTTATTATTATTTTTGCTCTGCTGCTATCGCTTCTGTCGTCATTGCCGCTTTAACTACTTGAATCACTTCTTTTTCAACAAGAAGGTTGAACTGATCTTCTGTCAGATTCTCATAAATTCCTGCTAATGTCATATCTTCTTTGTATGTGATACCAAGTGCCTCACAGATTTTTTTAATCTGCTCTTGTTCTTCTTTTTCAAATTCTGCACGCTGAGCTTCTGTAAGCGGTGTTGCTGCCACACTCATTGTCACAGCAATCCCCTCTACGCTATCACCTTCTGATACGATTTTCTTATTCATCTCTGCAAGTTTGATTGCTTGTACCTGTGATCCTTTAGTTGTGATGACATCACTTTTAAGTTGATCTACACCACTTACCCCACTTGCAAATACCATGCTCTGTGCTCCTAATACCATTGCGCCAATCATACCATATTTCATTAATTTGTTCATTTGATTTCTCTCCTTTGATTGTTATGTTATCGTTTCATATTGTTTTGTTGTAGTGCGTCCTGCACCTTATGAACTTATTATAGAAAGAAGTTTTATCTTAGTTTTGTGGAAGATGTGTTTTTCTTGTGTTTTTTGAAAATTAAATACGCTATACTAAAACAAAAGTCCAAATCTACATACAAAGGAGCCATCCCTTATGATTTACTATAGTGATGAACATCTTATGATCCGTGATCTCCAAGAAAGTGATTGCCAAGTCTTCTATGATACCTATCTTTCTTATGACTGGCATCCAAAATACGAAACCTACACCGGCTACCTCAAAGAGCAATCTGAAGGCAAACGTCTTGTCTTCGTTGCAGAATATCAAGCACGCGTAGTGGGGATCTGCACACTTGTACTTGATCCTAGTGAGGGGCCTTTTGGTAACCAAGGCATCCCTGAAATTGTAGACCTGAGTGTCTTCTTCCATGTACATAAACGCGGTATTGCAAACAAGCTTCTTGATGTGGCCGAAGATGCCGCCTCTAAATACGCTGACTCAGTCTACCTCGCAGTGGGTGTCCACTCAGGTTATGGACAAGCTCAGCGTATCTACGTCAAACGTGGCTACCTCCCTGACGGCAGTGGCGTGTGGTATCAAAACAAACAGCTTGAGCAGTACGTACCATGCTGCAACGATGATGACCTTCTCTTATTCTTTTCAAAGAAATTAAGATAAAGCTTTATGGTCAGCGGTTTGAATCCATACAAAAAGGAGAAGTCCCTCTATATGAGACTTTCTCCTTTTATCATTTGAGCTGCTATTTCATTGGAATTACGTGATCTTCAAAGACAATACTTTCTATCTGGTCTAGTGCAATTACTTGCGGTAAGTCCTCTTCTCCTGATGTTTTTTGTGTTGAGACAGATATACTGCTCATTGCCATCCCCCACCCAGGTTCATCCTCTCGCTCTTCTACGGCTTTCCTCATTGTCCCCTCAGCGCTTAATTGCTTCGCATCGCCTTCTATAACATCCCCGAACTTATACTGCACGCCGAACAATAACCAAAACTTGCTCCAACTCCCTGACTGGATCAATTCTACCTTCGATCCGTCTTTCATCTGAACATAGCCGGTGAGCTGACCCAAATAGCCTTTACGTCTGAGTCCCTCTATCTTCACACCTAGCTTTGAAACCTCAAGGTCATACAATGTCACATGGATATCATCTGTCTGAATACGTTGCCATAGCTTTTGCGCCATAACATTCTCATTCTTATCTAATTCAAACGCTACAGACCATGTGCCTTCAATCTCTGGCTGAAAATAGCGGTAGTCTATCTTGAGCCTAAGGTAAGGGAGATCTGCCTCATCCACACCTAAGAATCTATGGCACATCTTCTCTCTCTGGATCTCTTGGTCCCAGTTTCCTGAGCCACCATCTTCCGTCACTACCTCATTTGTTCTTACATCAACTAATGTAAGTCTCTCATCTTCTAGTAAACTTTCGCCATTTGGACTGGTAGCGCTTGTGATCAGATACAGCTTACCCGATTCAAATACCACACGGTCAAGCGTATAACCTTTATAAGATGCTATAGGATAAATCTTAAGGCTTGCATTATAGTCATAGTCCTGCCAAGACTTCTCTTCTTCTACTTGCCACCCATCTCTACTCGATTGATAGGCTTCATACAAGTCAATGTCAGGTGACACTTCTCCCTCCTTCCAAGTTCCTATATCATACGCTTCAAAGCGCATCACTTGATCATAGAGTTTTCTACTCCCTGATAGATCTACTCTCACAACGAGCTTATCACCCGCTTCACTGAGCGACATATGAGTGCTCCAACCCATACCACCTTTTTTCTCCATCCGTGGGCTAATTCTTCTAAACTCAGTGCCTTCTTCAAACGGACTTCCATCCACATGCTGTGCTGTCAGATAGAAGATTCCTGCCTTGTTCTCTATAGCAGCTGCCTCTGCCGTAAAGGTGATGCCCTTATCTGTATTGGCCTCTTCAATTGCCTGAACTTCTGACTGTATCAATGGCAAGGCATCTCCGACAATCGCCCTGAGTCTATCGTTAGAATTTACAGCAACAGCCGTCATCCCCATGAGTGCCAGTGCTGCCACCAATGGTAAAAAAATACGCTTACTCATTCTTTTCTTTGATTTAATCTTTCGCTCCATAGCACGTAGCGGAATAACTTCTTCTTCCACTATTGATTCTAGTGCCTTATCTTTGATTCTTTCCAAACAGACCCCTTGTGGAAACTCTTCTTCTATCTCAATTTGTTCTAGCCATTCATAGTCTAGTTCCTCTAGTAATTCAGATATTTTTTTATTCATGTACGATCCCCCTTTCTCTCAAATGTCTCTCCAGCTTCTTTCTTCCTCGAAAAAGCTTGGTTCCTACAGTCTGTACATTAAGCCCCAGCCGACTTGCAATCTCCTGAACACGTTCCATATAGAAATAGCGTCTGATAAAAATCTCTCGATCAGGCTCTGGAAGTATCTCAATCACCTGATGCACAAGTACCCTTTCTTCTTCTTCAACCAAAGTATTCTCTGGGGTTTGATAATCAATCATATCCTCTTCTAACGGAATGATGCTCACACCCTTGCCTCTTAGCCTATTTAGTGTATGATTTCTCGCCATCACCCCTATGTAGCTTTTGAGTTTATCCCCTGATACATCTATATGGTCACGCTGTTGCCACAATTTGATAAAGACATCTGCTGATACTTCTTCTATATCTTGCGCCGTCAATTGCCCATCCCCTACCCTATGAACGATGGTTGCAACATAACGCGAGTAAAGATGCACTAATTGCTCATAGACATGGACATCTCCAGCTTTTAGATCCCTAAGTATGCTTTCTTCTTGCATATGATTTACTCCTTTCCGATCTATCTCTCACTCTAATAGACACACCTTTTCCCCTTAACATTCCCACTTTAAGCTATTTTTTATTTTTTCCCAGCCTATCCTGCCTGTTTGCATATTCCCATAAAGAATGTTAGGCTATACAAAAATGATTTCACGTCCATTTGTAAAGGAGAACACCTCTATGTATTCTGTTATATTATTCGATTTGGATGGTACACTCACCGATCCAAAAGAAGGCATTACTAAATGTGTGCAACATGCTTTAAAACACTTCGACATCCATGAGCCTGACTTAGATCACCTCGTACGATTTATAGGCCCACCACTTCAACAAGCCTTTATATCATACTATGGATTTGATACCACGCAGGCAGATCAGGCAATCGTAAAATTTAGAGAGCGCTTTAGCACGATCGGCTTATTTGAAAACGGCGTCTATGATGGTATCCCTGAACTTTTACAACAACTCTGCCAATCAGGCAAAACCCTTGCCGTTGCCACCTCTAAACCCCAAATTTTCGCGGAAAAAATCTTAGAAAAATATGAGCTCTCCCACTACTTCAAAGTGGTAGTTGGTAGTGAACTAGATGGCACTAGAACACTCAAGGCTGATGTGATCCAAGCGGTGTTTGCACAACTCGGCCTAACGGAAGACGATAAAGCCTCTACGATTATGGTAGGTGATCGTAAACATGACATAGTCGGTGCCAAAGCTTACGGGATCCCATCGATCGGCGTAACATTTGGCTATGCAGAAGAAGGTGAGTTAGCCCAAGCTGGTGCAGACTATGTCTTAGATACGATCGATGAATTGAAGGCATTATTACTTTCTCATAATGAATAAAGGGCTATTGCACAATTTATCACTTAGATTCATTGTGCAATAGCCTTCTCTTTTCGCTACTAATTATTATTACGTGAGCACATCTCGCAGTCTATTGCCAATACGATCGCAAGACTGATAAGCTCATCTGCAGGATCTGCGATATCTAATACATAGCTATCGCCCCAAGTAAACCATTCTTTATAAATATGCATAACAGGCCTACCACCTCTTTCAAGTGTATAGTCATGATCAAAAAAATCACCCTCCAAACTGAGGTTACTTCCTTCTATAAAATAACTTGGTCTAAAGAAAGTCATACGTTTGATCAATTCTCCTACCACCTTGCCTTCTACAGTGATTTCAAATTTTGGCATAAAAGTCATCACACGTTGTTTGATAAAAGCAACTTCACGACGACTTGCATCCATCACATGAAGTTTATGGCCAAATGAAAACATCTCACCTTCTACATAGTAGCGATCTTGCCCCGCCTCATCTTTGACAACAAAACTATCATTAAATGAAAAGACTCTTTGTTTGATATATAATCTCATGGATTTCCCCTCTCATCAAAAGCTTCTACCACTATTATATATATTATCTCAGACTTTTCAAACGATTAATAGCTTCTAAAGTGTTTTCATAATTTCCAAAAGCAGTAAGCCTAAAGTAGCCCTCACCATTTGTACCAAATCCTGCGCCAGGTGTCCCTACCACACCAATCTCTGTAAGGAGCTTATCAAAATACGCCCAAGATCCCATTCCGTCTGGGCACTTGAGCCAAATATAAGGTGAATTCTCTCCCCCTATGAAAGGAATTCCCATCTCTTGCAATGCCTGTGCAATAATCTTGGCATTTGCCATATAATACGCGATATCTTCTCTAATCTGCTCTTGACCTTCTTCAGAAAAGACTGCTGCTGCGCCTCTCTGAATCACATAAGGCACACCATTAAACTTCGTCGTCTGACGTCTAAGCCACATAGAAGCAAGCTTGATCCCTTCTCGTTCTAGTGCCATAGGGACGACCGTATAGCCACATCTGGTCCCTGTGAATCCCGCTGTCTTGGAAAAGGAGCAGAACTCAATCGCACACTGCATTGCTCCTGGTATTTCATAAATACTACGTGGTAACGTCTCATCCTGTATAAAGGCCTCATATGCTGCATCAAACAAAATCACGGCATCTTGTGCATTGGCATAATCCACCCATGCCTGAAGCTGCTGATGATTGTAGACAGCACCTGTAGGGTTGTTTGGCGAACACAGATAAATAATATCTGCTGTGACTGCCTCATCAGGCATTGGTAAAAACTGATTCTCTTCATTGCCATTCATAAAGATGATTTTGCGCCCTGCCATGATATTCGTATCGACATATACTGGATACACAGGATCTGGCACAAGGATCACATTATCTGCATCAAAGAGATCCAAAATATTGCCTAAATCACTCTTGGCACCATCACTGATAAAGATCTCTTTCATATCAAGCGCTATATTTCTCCTACTATAGTACTCCCTAATAGCGCCTTTCAAAAAGTCATAGCCTTGTTCAGGTCCATAGCCTCTAAAAGTTGCTTGATGGCTCATTTCCTCTACTGCAAGACTCATACTTTCTATAACAGCCTGGCATAGTGGTAAAGTCACATCTCCGATCCCCATACGAATAATCTTTTGCTCTGGGTGTTCTGCACTAAATGCTGCTACACGCTGTGCAATACGTGAAAAAAGATAGCTGTCTTGTAAATTCAAATAATTTTTATTAATATGCATGGATATTCCCCCTTGTTCTTAGACACTTATTCTTTTGCCTTAGCACTCTACATCTATAATCCCCTCAAAAGTCTGGACTGCTTCACCTGTCATATACACAGTGCTTCCTGTATAATTGATCACTAAATCCCCACCTCTAAGATGGACAGTAATCTCCTCATTCATCTTGCAGTAGCCATTTAATACAGCTGCTACAACCGCTGCACATGCCCCTGTCCCACATGCAAAGGTTTCACCACTCCCACGTTCCCATACACGCATGGCGAGTTCATGCTCATTGATTACTTGGACAAATTCCGTATTGACCTGATCTGGGAAAAGCTCATGTTTTTCAAACTGAGGCCCCACTACCTCCAGTGCAACTGATGCTGTATCCTCTACAAAGACTATACAGTGTGGATTCCCCATAGACACACACGTGATCGCATAACATTCTGTGCCTACTTCCAAGATATACCCTACAATCCGCTCTCCCTCTAATGCTACTGGAATACGCCTAGGCTCTAGAATCGGTGCGCCCATATCCACACATACCTCATCCACCCTTCCATCCCTTGTATGTACTTTCACATGTTTCAGACCACTGAGTGTATCAATCGTAAATGCCTGATCATCTACTATACGGTGATCGTATAAGTACTTGGCGACACAGCGTATGCCATTGCCACACATCTTTGCTTCACTACCATCTGCATTGAAGATACGCATCTTCCCATCTGCCACTTGCGATGGACAAATCAAGATAATACCATCCCCACCAATACTAAAATGTCTATCAGATAATTTGATACTCAGTGCATTTGGCTTCTCTAGCTCGTCTCTTAGGCAGTTAAAATAAATATAATCGTTACCACATCCATGCATCTTTGTAAACGCACGTTTCATACACCCCACCCCTTAATTAAAAAAGCGCTCATCAATAGACTGTGAGACCATCTCACTTTATCCTATTGATGAACGCCTTTGTTCATGCTTAAATTATATTTTTTTCATGCTAAGTATATGCCATTTCGCACACATTTTTAGAAGGATACTATGAATCTTACAGTCCCATTGATTGTAATTCATGCTCTGTCACATTTCCTATCTCTATATGAGGCAAGATCACTCTCAGAAGCTCATAGGATTCCTTCATGACTGCCAATTCCGTTGGTGGCAATGTCATCTTATAATTTGGGGAGTATCTTGTCAGGTGGAGTGGGATCTCTGGATCCACATCTCTTAGGAATGAACCTATTTCGAGTAACTGCTCTTTGGCAGAATTCATCTCACCTACAAGAAGCGTCGTGACCTCTACATGCACACCCTCTTCTTTTGCAATGGCAATCGTTTGTCTTACAGGTTCAAGGATACCACTACATATCTCTTCATAGAAACGCTCATCCCCCTTGAGGTCAATATTCATGGCATCAATATAAGGTAATAGCTTTCTTAGAGGCTCCTCATTGATATACCCATTAGTCACCAACACGACCTTCTTCTCTGGTAGTGCCTTCTTCAGCGCAACTGCTGTATCATAGACAAATTCATACCAAATCGCTGGTTCATTATAAGTAAAAGCAATGCCTACACTATCAGAAAAACGTTTTAAGATATCCACTACATCTCTTGGTGAATAGGCCTTGGACTTTGGTGTCCCATGGGCAGTTCCATGATTCTGGCAAAATTGGCAGCTCAGGTTGCATCCAAATGATCCAATCGATAAAATCTGAGTTCCTGGACAAAAGTATTTAAGCGGCTTTTTCTCTATGGGATCAAGTGCAATAGAAGTCACATCACCATAGTTATAGGTATAGAGTCTGAGTTTGCCACTCTTTTCACGCTCTGTACCACGTACCCCACACTTTCCTCTTTCTCCCTCTTCTAAAAAACAACGATGTGGGCAGAGTCCACATTTTACTCTTCCCTCTTGTATGCTAAAAAATTGTGCTAGTTTTCTCATTTAAATATCCTCTTGATAACGTTCTACTTTAAATTTCTCTCTAACTAAATAGGATTCAAAAGGTGAGATTTGACCCTTTTGAAGTGCAATTTCTAACTACTAATCTACTGTATCGATGCCTTCAAGATGTAACAAGACTACCTCACACAACCGATGATAGCAATTTCTTGAAGCAATACAACTCTCATGATGATAACATACCATAGATCATGTGTACAATTTTATAAGCTATACCTTCTTCTAAACTCTAAGGGTGAACATTTTTCGTACTCCTTAAATTTCAAACAAAAATAACTGGTGTCATTAAATCCTACATACTCTCCAATCTCCTTGACTTTCATCTCTTCACAAGTAACTAAATATTCCTTTGCCTTCTGAAGACGTACTTGTGTCAGATAATCAAAAGGTTTACTCCCATAAGTTTCTTTGAATATACGGCATAGATAGTACTTGGTCACACCAATCTGCTGCGCAAGCTCTTCTAGCGTAATGGGTCTTTGATAATAGGTATCCATATAGTGTATAACAGGACCTAATCGTTCATATTCCTTATCTTTTCCTTCATTTTGATTCTTACCCATCGTTTCTCTCATAAAGATCAAAAATTCGTAGAGTTCACTTGAGCTTCTGAGCATTTTTTCATGAAGGTGTACCTGACTACTCAGTGTATAAAACATCTGCGTGAGTCTTTGCCTCACATCTTGCTCCTTATCAACAATAATCACACTACTATCCGCGAGATCCATATATCGAAAAAGTGATTCTACCTCTCTCCCATTGAACGTCACCCACTCTGTCTTCCAGAATCCATGGACATTTTCATAGCTATGGGGTACATCTTTTCGAAAGAAAAATGCCATCCCCTTAGTAATGACATAGCTTTTTCCACCTATCCGAAAAATTCCCTCACCATCTAGACAATAGCTCCACTGGTAATCCTGATAGCCTTGCTCACGGATCACGACACCTTCTTCATAGTCTAATCCCACACCTGTTACGTAAAACGGTAAAAAGTCTACATCCTTTGATGTAATTGGGAATATAACGCGCGTTACCACAACTCTCTCCTCCAGTTCAATATCCTTATATGTTTTGCAATATCCTTAGATTTACTTATCATTAACGCCAATCTATAATTTCATTATACAACAATATTTTTTCATTTCTCTATTATTTTATATTTGAAAGGAGTCTATTATGACTACTCAAAACCTAGACGCACTCTGGCAAGATCCAAGTGCACTTCATATCAACAGACAACCCTCTAGAGCTTATTATATTCCTTTTGATACAGTAGAAGGCGCACTCGCACATCACAAAGGTGAATCTGCTTATTACAAACTCCTCAATGGTGATTGGAAATTTAGCTATTACCCTCATCCAACACAAGCACCTGCGGATTTCTATGCAAATGATTTTTCAACAGAAGATTGGGATACACTGCCTGTACCCTCTAACTGGCAACTTCATGGTTATGATCAAGCTCAGTATACTAATGTCAACTATCCTTTCCCATTCAACCCACCATTTGTACCTAATGAAAATCCTTTAGGCCTCTATACAAAAAACTTTACACTTCCTACCGATTGGGACGGTAAGTCTGTCATGATCAACTTCGAAGGGGTCAATGCCTGCTTCTACGTCTGGGTCAATGGCACTTTCATTGGCTATAGCCAAGGGACACACCTTCCTTCAGAATTTGATATTACCGCTGCTCTTGTAGCTGGACCAAACAAACTTGCAGTCAAAGTACTCAAATGGTGTGACGGCAGTTACCTAGAAGACCAAGACTTCTACCGCCTTACAGGGATCTTCAGAGATGTGTATCTCCTTGCACGTAGCCCAATCCATGTGAGAGATTTCTTTGCCAAGGTAGATCTTGATCCAACCTATACACATGGCACACTAGATCTTGATGTAGACTTCTCAGGTGCAGACCACAAAGAAGTTACAGCCACGCTCTACGACGCCAACAACGCTATTGTATGTAGTGGGACTTATGCTCAAAGCACAATCCACTTTGATGTGCCAGACTCTCACAAGTGGACTGCTGAGACACCTTACCTCTATACATTAGTACTTACTTATGCAGATGAATACATACCTATCCAAGTAGGTTTTAGAAAAATCGAAGTTGCAGATACTGGTGCGCTCCTTGTCAATGGCGTAGCGATCAAACTCAAAGGTGTTAACCGCCATGACTCTCACCCAGATCTTGGCCACTATACACCGATGGCACATATGCTCGAAGACCTCATGATTATGAAACGCCATAACATCAATACAGTGAGAACTTCTCACTACCCTAATACACCAGAATTCCTTCGTCTTTGCAACCAATATGGATTCTATATCGTGGATGAAACTGACCTAGAAACACATGGTACGTATATTAACCCTGATCCTACTATCCTGACCAATGACCCAGCATGGAAAGAGGCCTACCTTGATCGTATGATCCGTATGGTAGAGCGTGACAAGAACCACCCTTGTATCATCATGTGGTCTCTTGGAAATGAATCTTTCATGGGGGACAATCATGTGGCTATGGCAACTTGGGCAAAAGGCCGTGATGCAAGCAGACTTGTACACTATGAAGGTGCCAACACCAAACATAATGGCGAGCTCCCTGTCCATGAATGTGTAGATGTTGTCAGTTACATGTACTCTTCTCTTGATTTCTGCAAGGAGCATGGTGAAGCAACTGATGATATGCGCCCATTCTACCTTTGTGAGTATAGTCATGCTATGGGTGTAGGCCCTGGTGACTTACAAGAATACTGGGATCTCTTCTACCAATACCCTCGCCTTATCGGAGGTTGTGTATGGGAATGGTGTGATCACTCAATCCGTGTTCATGAAGATGGAAAAGACTTCTTCGTCTATGGTGGCTACTTCGGTGAGTTCCCTCACGATGGTAACTTCTGCGTAGATGGTCTTGTAAGCCCTGACCGCGTCCCTCATACAGGTCTTAAGGATTACAAAGTAGTCATCCAACCTGCTACTGTCAAAGCTGTAGATCTTGCAGCAGGCCGTATCAATATCACCAATCGCTATGACTTCCTAAGTCTATCTGGTCTTCAGTTAGAGTGGGACATCACACGAGAAGGTATTGTAATCCTTGAAGGTACTGTCTCCGATCTTGATATCGCTGCTCATGCATCTCAAGAAATTACTCTAGGCTATACATTACCTCAAGGTGAAGCGGCTCACATGTACCTCAACATCCGCTTTACACAAAAAGCAACTACCCCTTGGGCAAAACGTGGCTACGAAGTAGGTCTTTGCCAATTTGAACTTGCAGCAGGAAAGACTTATAGTGTGCCAGTCAAACAAACACTTACTACAAGCCAAACAGGTGCTGTGATCACACTCTCAGGTGACGCTTTCACTTACTGCTTCAATACTGCACGTGGTAGCTTCGAAAGCCTTGTTGCTTCAGACAAAGAACTTCTTGCGGCACTTCCAGTTCCATCAATCTGGCGTGCACCAACAGATAATGATCGTAATATCAGACATACTTGGAATAATCTCGGTATGTACCGTGCAACAAGCCATGTCTATGACGCAGCACTTGTTGAACAATCAGACAAAAAAGCTGTGATTGAAGTACGCTATGCACTCAGTGGTCCTGTTGTACGTCCTGTACTTGAAGGGACTACACGCTATACAATCTGGGCTGATGGCGAAGTCGAAGTCACCATGTCAGCTGATGTACGCGAAGATATCCATACGATTCCTCGCTTTGGACTTGAACTTCATATGACTGCTGGTCATGAATATGTCTCTTACTTCGGTATGGGACCAAATGAAAACTACATGGATCTTTGCCGTAGTGCTTACATGGGCAAATTTGATACAACAGTTACTCAGATGTATGAACCATACATCAAACCACAAGAGTGTGGCAACCGTACCCACGTGAAATGGGCAATGATCGCTGATGCTTCAGGTCACGGTCTCCTCTTCAAAGGAACCCCTGAATTCAACTTCAGCGCGCTCCACTACACAGCACATGACCTCACAGATACAGCGATGATGCACGAACTTAAGGCACGCCCTGAGACAATCATCCACATCGACTACCGTCAGACAGGTATTGGCTCTAATAGCTGCGGTCCAAACCTCAATGAAAAATATGCGTTTACTGAAAAGCAGTTTACATTCAACTTTGCTTTCAAACCAATCTGTATTGAAAGCACACCTGCTGAAGTTGCTTACTACCAACGCCACTAAAGCAATCTGGTTTTTATAGAACAACAAAGGCATGCCAGTCATTAATGCTCAATGACTGGCATGCCTTTTGTATTAATCTAGAAAAATTTCATCATAGGAATTATTTAATACGTCTGGATATTGTAATAATCCAACAGAATCTATCTATTTGTATCTTGCTAATTTCTTTATTATACTTCTCCAGATATGATCCTATTTTTTTAATATCTGTATAATATTCATCTTCTATCATATTAATTTCATCATCTGTAAGTGTATTATATATTTTCCTTCTAGCCGCATCACTTTCAAACATTAAATCACCAATAACTATTATGCCATCATCTGTTGTCACACGTATCATTTCTTCCAAAGCAACTTCTTTCTCTGTTTCATCTAGGTGATGAAATGCATAAGTAGATACAATAGCATCAAAAGATTTATTTTCAAAAGGTAGCTTCATAAATTCCCCTAGTCTTACTTTTAAACTTGGATTCTTAGATTTAGCAACCTCTAACATCGCTCTTGATTGATCTACTCCTGTTATATCATATCCCAAATCATACAACCTCTTAGCAAGATTCCCTGTTCCTACTCCTATATCTAATATTGGCATTCCCTCAACACTAGATTTTATTGCTTCTTTCACAACACCATCAAGTAGTAACTCATAATTTTCATATATTTTCAGCGTTCCTCTATCTGCTTTAACATCTCTATCATAACTTCTAGCCCAATTGTCAAACGCCCACTTATCTTTCCAACTGTTTTTTACATCTAATTTTTCTACATTGATCTGTATTTCCTTTAAAATTTCCTTGGTATACTGTCCATCTGTTACAAGATACATTCCATCCATAATATGCTCTAGTGCTACTCTCATTTGGCTCAATTCATGTATTTTGTCATTAACCACTTTCCATTGGCTATAAAAATTACCTAAATAATTTTCTTTAGTTGTATGTTGTAACAATTGGGCTATATCCCTCACGCTTAATCCTAATGCCCTGTAAAGTAGTATAGTATGTAATTTTATTATTTCTTCATCAGTAAAATATCTATAGTCATTTTCTGCACCCCTTGTAGGGCTAATTAATCCTTTCTTTTCATAAAATCTAATTTTATTAGTATTTATTCCTAATAGGTTTGCAACCTCTTTAATACTATATTGTTTCCCCAATTTTTCACTCCTCTTTATTTTATTTATCTTTAGTCTAAACCTTAGCCCAAGGTAAATGTCAATATATTGAATTGTACTAAAAAACTCTTGATACCAATATTTCTAGATCAGTATCAAGAGTCTATGTTTCCGGTATTTAATTCATCCTTTGCTCTATAAAGTTCTTTATTCTTCTAGCACTTTCTATAGCTTCTTTCATGTCACGTTCTTCTATCATCATTTCATACGGATATCTTGCTTGTACACCATAGCTTACTAATTCAACACAGTCATCCTCTATATCTTTAAAGCGTTCATCATGTTTATAACACAGATTATTGAGCAATATTTTTATTATCCATAAATTCTAATTCCTTCATCTAAAATCTTATGCTCCATTGTACAAGGTAAGGTTGCTCGTTGTACAAATTCATCTGCATAATAAACAAGTATATCTGTTGGCATAGTAGCTGTATGTGCAATAGCTTTCCTTATGCGCTTCATTAAGTCTATTTTTCTTATCTCTGTATCATCCGTTACTATACATAAATCTATATCACTATCCTCGTTTGGAGTTCCGTATGCATAAGATCCAAATAAATAGATTTTATTAGTATGTGTTACATCTTTAATAATTTGAACTAAGTTATTCACTTCTTGTTGGATGTTTTGTGGCATACCTTCACCTCACTTTTATCTATATCTATCATTATACAATATGGACCTAGTTGTTGTTAACTATTCAATTTATATTATTCTATTTTACTGACTTTTCAGCTTTATTAGCATAGTCATATCAATAAATAAGCTGTTCTTTAAGCAAGTATGTTTACTTAATATCTATTAATATTTTGATAATAGTATCAAGGTATATCTTGAGGTGATGAACCTAAAGTAATCATTCTTATAATTTCTGTGGTTTAATTCAATATGAATTATGCTATAATACTATTAAAAAAGCACCAGTGGTGGTACACTGATGCTCCTGAATGTTTTGTCATTTGGGTCTATGAATTGAAACTAAAAAATAAGTAAATTATTACTAGGGTTAGAGTGTTCACTTTCATCGGGTGGGACACTCTTTTCTTTTGGCCTCATCTATGCCTTG
>JBOFIR010000141.1:0-4545 GCA_051650265.1 Cellulosilyticaceae bacterium | reverse complement strand
AGCAAATCAAAGCGTATCAAGATCAACTGATCCAGATTATCGCACGTATTGAGGTGTCTATTGATTATCCAGAATACGATATGGATGAACCAATTGGTACTGAGTTTATAGATGAAATCATTGTATTGCATGGAGAGCTTGTCAAATTGCTTGATACTGCAGATACAGGTAAGATGATCAGAGAAGGGGTTAAGACTGCTATTGTTGGTCAACCAAACGTAGGAAAATCATCATTACTCAATGCACTTCTTGAAGAGAATAAAGCGATTGTTACAGATATACCAGGAACAACAAGAGACGTTGTTGAGGCATATCTTAATATAGAGGGTATCCCATATCAATTACTTGATACTGCAGGGATTCGTGAAACAGAAGATATTGTTGAGAAAATTGGGGTTGAAAAATCAAAGGAATCTATTGAGGAAGCAGACCTTATCTTAATGCTGATTGATAGTTCAAGAGCTTTAGATGAAGAAGAGATTGATCTCATTGGTCTTATTAAGGATCGTAATGTCCTTTATATCCTTAATAAGACAGACTTAAATCCGATTATTACCCCGGAAATACTCAAAGCGTATGTAGGAGAAAACCAAATTGTTGGGATCTCTGCACGTTTACAAAATGGGTTAGAAGCACTTAAACAAGCCATGAAACAGTTTGTTGTACGTGGACAGGCTAAAGTGAATGATGGGGCTACTATTTCTAATAGAAGACAAAAAGAAGCACTTGTAAAGGCAATTGTGAGCCTAAAGAAAGTCATTGAGACAATCGAAATGGGAATGCCGGAAGATTGTATTGCGATCGACTTACATGATGCGTATGGCCACTTAGGTATGGTTATTGGAGAAGCACTTAAAGAAAGTATTATCAACGAATTATTTAGCAGATTCTGCTTAGGTAAATAGACATAAAGGGAGGTTATTATGACTTATATTTCAGATCAGATCGATATCGCTGTCATTGGTGGTGGTCATGCTGGCTGTGAAGCAGCACTTGCAGCAGCAAGGCTTGGCAAGAAGACAATCATGTTTACTATGTCACTAGATAGTGTCGCGATGATGCCTTGTAATCCAAACATTGGGGGCACATCAAAAGGACACCTTGTAAGAGAAATTGATGCATTAGGCGGTGAAATGGGTAAGAATATAGATAAGACATTCATCCAATCACGTATGCTTAATACGGCAAAAGGGCCAGCTGTACACTCGCTCAGAGCACAAGCTGATAAATACCGTTATACAGAAGAGATGAGAAAAGTACTTGAGAACACACCAAATCTTTCAATCAGACAACAAGAAATCATCAAAGTACTTGTTGAAGAAGGAAAAGTAGTAGGGGTTGAAACAAGTAGAGGCGCAATCCACCACTGTCAGGCAGTTATACTTGCAGGTGGAACCTATCTTGATTCAAGATGCTTAACAGGAGAGCATATTGAATACACAGGACCAAATGGTCTCAAAGCATCAACAGAGCTTAGTAAAGCACTTCAAGAACTTGGTATTGAGATGCGACGTTTCAAAACAGGTACACCAGCACGTGTAGATATGAGAACAGTAGATTTTAGTAAAGTGGAAGCACAACATGGGGATGAAAGAATCGTACCATTTTCTTTTGAAAATACAGAAGAAGCCATTACAAGACCACAGCTTCCATGCTATCTCACATATACAAATCTTAATACACATAAGACAATTCAAGATAATCTGCATCGCTCACCAATGTACTCTGGTGTAATCGAAGGAACAGGTCCAAGATACTGCCCATCCATTGAAGATAAGGTTGTAAGATTTGCAGATAAAGAAAGACATCAGGTATTCCTTGAGCCAGAAGGTGAAAATACAATTGAGATGTACGTACAAGGGATGAGTTCATCACTTCCAGAAGAAGTACAACTTGAGATGCTTCGTTCTATTCCAGGGCTTGAGCATGTAGAAGTGATGCGTACAGGTTATGCGATTGAATATGATTGTGTGAATCCAATTCAATTAAAGCATAGTCTAGAATTTAAAGAGATCGAAGGATTCTTTAGTGCAGGTCAGATGAATGGGAGTTCAGGCTATGAAGAGGCAGCTTGCCAAGGGCTTGTAGCAGGGATCAATGCAGCACTCAAATTAGAGGGTAGAGAACCTATGATCATTGACCGTTCTGAAGGCTATATAGGGGTACTTATTGATGATCTCGTAACAAAAGGGACAAAAGAACCTTACCGTATGTTAACTTCAAGAGCAGAGTACCGCTTACTCCTTCGTCAAGATAATGCAGATATGCGTCTTACAGCAAAGGGACATGATGCAGGACTCATATCAGAAGAACGTTATACAGGCTTTGCACAGAAGCGCCAAGCGATCGAAGAAGAACTTGAGAGACTCAAACATGTGTATGTGGGAACAAGTGAAAAGGTTCAAGAAGTCTTAGAGCGTAGAGGTAGTACACTACTTCGTTCAGGAATTGCACTATGCGAACTTCTTAAAAGACCAGAACTTGAGTATAATGACTTCAAAGAAGTAGATCCTACAAGACCAGATTTAGAACCAGGTGTAGTTGAGCAAGTTATGATTGAACTTAGATATGAAGGATATATCTCTAGACAGCTGAAACAAGTAGAACAGTTCAAGAAATTAGAGAAGAAGATGATTCCAGAAGAAATCAATTATGATGATGTCTATAGCCTAAGATTAGAAGCGAAACAAAAGCTTAAAGAAATTAAACCTATTTCTATCGGCCAGGCTTCTCGTATTTCAGGGGTATCTCCAGCAGATATTTCTGTATTACTCGTATACTTAGAGCAAAGAAGACAAAAGAAAAAAGAGGACTAGACTATGGATGAAAGAAAGTTATTAATAGATGGTGCAAATGAACTTGGTATCACGCTTACAGAAACGCAAGTAGAGCAGTTTATGAAATACAAGGCACTTTTACTTGAGTGGAATGAAAAAATGAATCTGACAGCCATTACAGAAGATTTTGAGGTGATTACAAAGCACTTCTTAGACTGCTTGACTGTTGTTAATGCATTGGATATGCATACTATAAAAAATATGATTGATATCGGAACAGGTGCAGGTTTCCCTGGTATGGTCATTAAAATTGCTTTTCCACATATTCAAGTGAGCCTCGTAGATGCACTTAAAAAGCGTCTGACATTCTTAGAAACTGTTATTAATGAATTAGGACTTACAAAAATTGAAGTAGTTCATTCAAGAGCAGAAGATTTGGGTAAAAAAGCAGACTATCGTGAGGGATTTGATATCTGTGCTTCAAGAGCAGTGGCAAACCTTGCTGTACTGGGTGAATATACATTACCTTTCGTGAAAAAAGGTGGTTATCTCATCGCCTTAAAAGGTCAAAAGCTAGATGAGGAACTTGAAGTGGGTAAAAAAGCTATAGCAATTCTTGGTGGTGAGTTAGAAGCTATAGTGGATGCAACTGTGCCGCATACAGATCTTAATCATAAGATTGCAAAGATCAAAAAAGTGAAAGAAACACCTAAAAAATACCCTAGAAAATCAGGTGAACCAACTAAAGCACCACTTGGCGTAACACCTGCAAAATAAAGGCCAGAAAAAGGCCAAAATTTCTCAAAAAAAACGGGCTTCGCCCGTTAGAGATACGAAAGAGGCCTAGCATGCGCTAGGCCTCTTTATTGTTTTGAAGTAAATGATCAGTGACTACTATTTTATTAGTATTTGAAGTGCTATAAAGAAAAATACAGTTTATTTATAAGGAGTAAAAAATGGTTAATACAAGAGAATCTGAATTAAAAGCTACACTAGAAGTTGTGACTTCAACAATTGCTAAATGTGAAAAAATTCAAGGCAAATTTGCCGAGGGCACATCTCAACATACACTTCTTCGTAATAGGATTAAGGCAATGTATATTTCGAAACTTATAATTATGAATCAATTAGCTAAGCAGTCGGAAAATCTCGTTATAGAACAAGTAACATTGCATTATACAAAGGATGAATTAATCGAAGCAATACGACCTGTTGATTCAGTAATCAATAAATGTAAAAAAGGGCAAAGTAAATATGAAGAAGGCGTGCCTTATTATAACCGGTTTGAAAAAATTATTCGTGCAATGACTATTTCTAAAGAATTGATTGAAGAAGAAATTATAAAGAGCTAAATTAATCAATAGAATCATATACCAGTTAAGTTTATTTTAAATAGTCTAATAATTCTAGAGGCAAAAATTTCAAAAAAAAACGGGCTTCGCCCGTTTGTAATCTATCGCAAAGGTTAGTCAATGATAAACAAACTAATCTCTGGAATATTTCCAAATCTAAATGGTAATTGGGTTGATCCTATCCCAGTGTTAACATATACACTGAGTCCTGCGCGTAATTGATACATCCCTTCGGTGTAAAGTTCTCCATAAGGTGGCATCAGCTCATGCGGGAGGCCAGGGATACTTACCTGCCCGCCGTGGCTGTGCCCTGAAAGTTGTAGGTGGAATTGATGTGGTGCAACGGCGTCGGCAATATCAGGCTCATGTACAAGGATAAGTTGATAATCTGCCGCGGGGCGCCCCTGGACAACTTT
>JBOFIR010000140.1:0-41044 GCA_051650265.1 Cellulosilyticaceae bacterium | reverse complement strand
AGACAATAGGAGATATATTCAATATATCTAATCTTAGCTCTTGTAAATCTAAAAATCAGTAGCACAAAGGCTACCATCCCACATAGCCAACCTAGTATAATGGGTGTATCCGTATAATACTCTACCAATGCCCCCTTCAGGCTACTCTCATTAATAAGGTACCCTATCTCACCTTTTACCAGTATCGGGTAAATACTGGTGAGCCTGTCTTCATCATCACTTTCACCTGCCCGTTGGATGGCTTGTGCAATGTCTATCTTCTTGATAAAGCCATCCTGATACAACGCTTCACCTTCACTATTGACAAGGTACGTCTGACTCTGTGTGGTATAGCCCTCTAGACGGCTTTCTAGCTCCTGTGTAAGCTGTTTAATCATCTGTTCACCAGATTGATCAACAATTTTTTTTGGATCAAACAAACTTCTCAGCTTTGTCTTAGCACGCTCTTCACTCCATTCCCCTGTATTCACAAGTTGTTTGAGGTCCTTATAAACGAGATGTGCTTTGGAGTTTTCTAGTGACTCTTTATAGCTTTCAAACTCTCTATAGACATAGTCACTCAAATAGGTATTGCCTAGCTTAGATACTTCAGATTCCAAATACTCCAGCAAAAGATATGCCCCTTGTTTACTATCATTTTTTTCAACAACCTGTTTGATATACGCAATATCAATAGATACTTCTGCGCCTTTACTCCCTAATTCATTAATTTCTTGCACAAAATAGGTAAGTCTTTCTTGAAGGCCTTTCCTCTGTTCCGTATAAGAATTGTAGTAATGCCTTCCGATTCCTGCACTTCTAGTGACTTGTGCCACACAAAAACCTAGCACTGTAGCCATTACAAAAGTAATGGCTACAACTGTTATAATTTCTAATTTGATGCTTCGCTCAACCTTCGTTTTTCCCTCTTCATAAAGAGTTAAGACTTTTTGCTTGGCCACACTTAGGCGTGATTTTATTTTTGATTCTTTTTTTACCTGATTTGATTTTTGCTTATTGTTTTTATCTTTCTTGGAGAATACGAATCTCACTGCCATACCCCTCTACGATAATTTGAGTTGACCCATCCCCATACACTGCCATTTCAGCACCTTCTCTAAATTGTGACTGAGAACTTGAAAACTCAGAGTAGATTGTACTACGCTTTTCATCATAATAATCGCCCTCAGCATGTGGGTTTCTCTTTACTACACTATAACCTTTTATGTCTTTTGGCAACCCTATTTGTACACGCCCCACTTCACCAAGTACATTGACCCGCTCTGGTGCTGTTGTCAGATCAAGAATGACCTCACCACCACCTACGTTGACATCAATATTTTTGTAAGCCCCTTTAAGCACCATTTCTTGGCCTTGCCCATAATAACTATTTCCTAGTATTTGAACTTGTGTAGGTACCTTTGAGTCTACTCTTACACTCCCACTATGATTGTATAAATCAATACTTTCGAATTGCCCACGTAGGTCTAACGATACTGGTCCATCACCTACAAATCTTACTGGAGATTTGCTATCAACCTTTACAAATCCACCTGATTGATTCACTTCTATTGTCTCAAAATTACCACTCAAGTTAACATTGCTATATCTGGTATCAATCATAACATTTTTAATATTGATCTCACCTAATTGGAGCATCTCTTTGTTCCTGTAATAAGATGTATAGGCACTTAAACTCAGCTGTTCCATATCTTGTTTGGCTAAATAGATGACAACTTCCTCTTCGTTATCAAAATACATCCCTACATGACCCATCTTATCACGATCAATATTAATATAGGAAGTATCCCCTTCCGCCCTTACTTCTACGTTGTAGTTAGGTTTGTTTACAAAGACACCAATCCCACTACCTTTTACTTCAATACGAGGTTGTCCCTCTGTCACACATAAGCGCGTAGGCACTTCTGAATCAATATAGACTTTTTTCAAACTTTCCTTTTTAAGAAGTACTTCTTCCTCAATCTTATACGTATTGACCTCATTTTTGAGTACATAGCCAAAAGAAGCACTCGCGCCTACTACACTCACACCCAATAACAGTGTCAATCCGATCAGTAATTTTTTCATTCTGTTTCCTCCTCTACAATAACTGGCTCATCTTTATAGCGCCACATACGGTATTTTGCTACACATACACTAATTATTTTTTTAATTATCCATACGCCTAGCGTCAGTACAATACCTGCAGCAGACATACATGCCATCGTTACAAACAAGAAAAATACACCCATACTCATCCAACCACTACTCATGAGAAAGACTGATACAACTAGTGCAGCAATACCTCCTGCTAACACTGCAATACTTCCCATACTCACCATCACACCAAATCCACCTACCAGGAACATCCCCCCAAGTATAAATGGTGTTAAGAAGATGAGTGCAAAAATAATTAATAAGATCTTTAACCCCATCTTCACAAAGTTACGACTCTTTCTACGTTCTTCTCTTTCCTTTTCTTGCTTGTATTTTGAAAAAGAAGTATCTTCTTCAGTTGGTATAAATTCTACATCTTCGTACTCTTTCATTGACCAAGCTCCTTTTCATACTTTATTTTATACGCTTAGTATAAGAGATACTTCTTAATTTACCCCTGTAACATCTCTTAATTTTTCTTAAGAATTTTATTCATTACTTTTAGAAATATAAAAAAGGATGACATCTACTCATAGATGCCATCCTCTAAAAACTCTATTGTACTCTAAATGTCGTTTGTAACGGTAAATCTATTGCATTTGGCCCAACCATTACTTCAAATTGTCCCTTCTCAACAACCCACTCAAAATCAGGGTTTAATACTCTTAATTGTCTTTCCCCTAACTCAAATGTAACTGTTTTTGTTTCTCCTGCTTGAAGCCCAATTCTTTCAAATCCTGCAAGTTCTTTGTAAGGTCTTACAACACTACTTACTGTATCATGAATATAAAGCTGAGGTACTTCTTCGCCATATAAACTTCCTACATTAGTTACATCAACAGATACTTTAATCGTTTCTGATTGTGCAATCGTCTCTGATGAAAGTTTTAAATTCTCATATTTAAACTCTGTATAACTTTTCCCAAATCCAAATGGATAAAGTGGATTCCAATCCATTTCTACATACTTCGTTGCACCAAATGGTCTTCTATTATAATGTACTGGAATTTGTCCTACTGATTTAGGGAATGAAATTGGTAAACGTCCTGCTGGATTCACATCACCAAAGATGACATCTGCAATGGCATGACCACCTTGTTCGCCTACATGCCATGCTTCAATAATCGCTGGAATATGCTCCGCTTCCCATGTGATAGAAAGTGGACGTCCATTTTGTAATACCAGTACTACAGGTGTCCCAGTTTCATAAATTTTACGTACTAATTCAAGTTGTCTTCCTGGTAAATTAAGATCTGCACGATCTAAATTCTCCCCACAAGTCTCTTCACTATCTCCCACTGCAACGATAGCTACATCTGCTTGTGTAGCAATAGCGATGGCATTTTCCATATCTGAGTTGCCTGTGTTGTATCCAAATATAACACGTACCCCTCTTTGATCATTCATAAATTCAATTTTGACATCGTATTCTTTACCTTTTTCAAATAAGAATGGCTTCATCTGACTTGCCAAGTTTTCTCCCCATCCATCCACAACGAGCTCACCATCAATCCACAAGCGCATACTATCCATGCTGCTTAGACCAATGAATCCATCTATTGTTTCCTGTGGTGCGAGTATACCTGTCCATCTTACTGCAAAATGATCTGCATTAACGCCTTCTGCTGGCTTAGAGTAAATCCAGTTGAAGTTAATTTGTGGATCAACCTTTGTAATAACTGGTACCTCTTCAAAAGTAACCGAATTGAAGTACTCTGCTGTCAATCCTTCTCTACCATCTGCTGTTTTAAGCCAAGACGCAGGAATCACCATCACTTCTGATTCTAAAATATTACAGCCTTTAGCATATAATACTTCTGTGTCCTCAGATACAGCATTTTGAATCCCTTCTAATACTGTAACAGCACTCTTGCATCCTTCTGCTGGTGCACTATAATCTCCAAATCTTGGTGTTGCCGCACTTGGTCCGATCACTGCAAGTGTTTTAATGTCTTTTTTAAGTGGTAATAGATTGTTTTTATTCTCAAGGAGACAGATTGCTTTTTGTGCAACTTCTCTTGCAATAGCTACGTGCTCATCACAATGTACTACTTTTTCTGATAAAGCTTCATCTACATAAGGATTCTCAAATAGTCCTAGCATAAATTTAACTCTTAACACCCTTGATACAGATAAGTTAACAACTGCTTCATCTAATCCGCCTTCTTTAACTAAATCCATAAGGTGCCCTTGATACACCTCATGTGGGAAATCATAAAGTTGCATATCAACTCCAGCCTCAATAGCCATACGAATCGCTTCTTTCTGACTCTCAACTACGAAGTGACATCTATGTAACATAATAATAGCAGTCATATCCGCTCGTACAAAACCTTTCATCCCCAGTTCCCCACGGAGTTTATCTGTTAACAACTTACGATCTCCTGCTACAGGAATCCCATCAATAGAGTTGTATGAACACATTGTATTGAGTGCACCTGCTTTGAATGCTGCTTCAAATACAGGTAAGCAATAAAACTCATGCTCATGTTTCCCCATCATAGCTGGTGCACAATTAAGTCCACCTGTTGGTGCCCCATATCCTGAGAAATGCTTAACCTCTGCTACAATTGAATCTTGACTAGTAAGGTCATCTCCTTGTAATCCTTTTACCATCTCTTCTGCAAATCTTGAAGCAAGGTAAGTATCTTCTCCATAAGCTTCCTCAACGCGTCCCCATCTTGGATCGCGTGCTAAGTCTAATACCGGAGACCAAGTCTCATGAATTCCAAAGCTTCTACACTCTTTGGCAATCGCACGACCTTGTTTAAATCCAAGCTCTGCATCAAAAGTTGACGCTAGTGCGATTTGTTGCGGAAAAACTGTACAGTCTGGCCAGATGAGTCCATGTAATGCTTCTTCACTAAAAAGTATCGGAATTGGTAATCTTGAAGTTTTTAGCGCTTCTCTTTGAATCCTATTATTTTGAGCAGCATTTGAATATCTATTTTGTAAGCATCCAATATTCGTTTCTCCCGAAACACTTAGAAATTTTTCTAAATCAAACTCATCATAATCCTCTTTAAATTCACTCCATGAATAAATATCAAGCTGTCTTACTTTCTCCTCTAAAGTCATTCTAGAAACAAGATCTTGAATTCTTTCTTCGATATCAAGCTTTTCATTTTGAAACGGATACTTAACCATCTTACACCTCTTAGTTTTTATAATTTAATATATACTTAAACTTAATTTAAACCAAAATTTATAAATAATCAATAATTTTTTTTAAAAATAAACCTAATTTTAGTTTAATTTATCTTTACCTTAACTTAATTTTTTAATTATTATTATTAAAAATTCCTTACTAGCATTTATGCTCTTATGCTTATATAATAATACCCATAAACTTCACGGAGGTATTTCATATTGAAAAAAAGAACTGAAAACCATAAATTAATTCTTGCCAAACTACGACTTAACGGCCCTAGCACAAAATATGATTTGGCTGATCAACTTAATATTAGTATTCCGACTGTAACTACAAGTATCAATCAACTTCTTTCCGAGGGGCTTGTCCAAGAAGCTGGGCTTGCTGAGACTGACTATGGTCGCAAACCTATTCTTATAGACATTAACACAAGCAACCTTTTTTCTATTGGACTTGATATTGGACCAAAACACATTCACTGTTATGTTATGAATCTTAAATTTGAAATGTCCTACTCTTGCACTTTCAGTATAGAAAACCAAGATCTATCCCAAGCAATTAAACAAAGTATTTCTCATTGCCTTAAAGAAAAAAATCTGCTGATCCATCAAATTAGTGGCGTCGGTCTCTCTTATCCTGGAATCGTAGATACTGATCATTTAATCTTAAAAACTGCTACTAACATGGCGCTTGATCATACTGACCTTAAACCGCTTCAAGAATATTTTAATCTGCCTTTTTATGTAGGTAATGAAGCCAATCTTGCTGCCTATGCCGAAAATATAATAGGCTCCTCAAAAACTTTTTACAATGTTGTTTATTTATCCATCAATGAAGGTATTGGTGCTGGCATTATTATTGATCAAAAATATTATAGCGGAAGTAATCATGCTGGTGGTGAAATAGGTCATATGATTATAGAAAAAGGTGGTCGTCCTTGCTCTTGTGGCGCAAAAGGTTGTTCTGAAGCTTATTTATCTATCAATACACTTCTTGAGAATTTTAATCAAGCTACCGATCATTCTTGCTCATCGCTATCCGAGCTATTTGCCTGCTACGATTCAACAAATATTTTGCATACGAGTGTACTATCCAACTATATTGATTATTTAATCATTACTCTTAATAACCTATTTCTAATTTTTGATCCTGACTCAATTTTCATTGGCGGTGCACTTAATAAATATAATAATTTTTTCAAAGATTATCTTTTAACTCATCTCAACACCGAGAGTAGCCGTATTCTTGCTACAAATCGTAGCATTACTTTTTCAACATTAGGCGATGATGCCTCCAGATATGGCGCCTGCCTCATTGCATTAGAAAATACAACTTCTCTTCTCTGATTTTACCACTGTTTTGACATTATTTAAATACTTTTTAAAACACTTTTAAAAATGTCTTGAATATATATTTGACCTTATATATAATAATCTCAAAACCCTAAGCTATAATTCCACGAGGAGGAACTCTTATGAACGAACATTTTCCTAATATTCAACAAGTAAACTATGAAGGTCCAAAGTCAAAAAATCCTTTTGCTTTTAAATACTATAACCCTGATGAGGTCATTAACGGAAAAACAATGCGTGAACACCTTAAATTTACAGTGTCTTACTGGCACACACTTACTGGTAATGGCCAAGATCCATTTGGTGGTGAAACGATGGAACGTCCTTGGGATCACATTGCAGATCCTATTGAGCTTGCAAAAGCTAGAATGGAAGCTTGTTTTGAGTTTATGAATAAACTTCAAATCGATTACTTTGCTTTCCATGATCGTGATATTGCACCTGAAGGTAACGATTTACACGAAACAAATGCCATCTTAGATGAAATTGTAGCTTACTGCAAAGATCTTATGGCTGCATCAAACAAAAAGTTACTTTGGGGTACAGCTAACTGTTTCAACCACAAGCGTTTCGTTCATGGTGCTGCTACAACATGTAATGCTGATGTTTATGCATATGCTGGCGCACAAGTTAAGAAAGCTATGGAAGTAACACAAACTCTTGGTGGTGAAAACTATGTATTCTGGGGTGGTCGCGAAGGTTATGAGACACTTCTTAATACAAATATGGCACTAGAAGAACAAAATTTCGCTAACTTCTTAAAAGCTGCTGTTAATTACAAAAAGAAAATCGGCTTCGAAGGCGAGCTTCTTATTGAACCAAAACCAAAAGAGCCTACTAAACATCAATTTGATTCTGATGCAGCTACTGTTCTTGGATTCCTTAGAAAATATGACTTAGAAAATGAGTTCAAACTCAATATCGAAGCAAATCATGCAACACTTGCTGGTCATACTTTCCAACATGAGATTCATGTTTCTCGTATTAATAATGCACTTGGTAGTATTGATGCTAACATTGGTGATCCAAACTTAGGCTGGGATACAGATCAATTCCCAACTAATATCTACGATACAACACTTGTTATGTATGAAGTGATTAAAAATGGTGGATTACATAAAGGTGGACTTAACTTTGATGCAAAAGTAAGACGTGCTTCATTTGATGTAGATGATTTATTCCTTTCTTATATCGTAGGTATGGATACATTTGCTCGTGGATTCAAAGTAGCACTTAAACTTATGGAAGATGGCGTTCTCGAAGATTTTGTTGCAAATCGTTATGCAAGCTTTGAAACAGGCATTGGTAAACAAATTGCAGCAGGCGACGTAGATTTAGAAACTTTAGAAGCTTATGCATTACAAAATCCTACTATTAAAAATCAATCGGGAAGACAAGAAATGCTAGAAGGTATTCTTAACCAATACATCTTCGAAGCATAACAATCACTTTTACACTATCAAATTCAAGCATTGATGAGGTGACAACTATGTATCTTGGCATAGATTTAGGAACAAGTTCTGTAAAAGTACTTGTCATGGACAAAGCAGGTAAAATTATTGATACTGCTACAAGCAAATACCCTCTCTATTTTCCAAAACCAGGCTTTAGCGAACAGCAACCTGCTGATTGGTGGTCAGGTACAAAAGAAGCGATTCTAACGATTACGAATCGCTTCCCTAATCTGGGCAATCAAATTGAGGGGATCAGCTTTAGTGGTCAAATGCACGGTTTAGTTTTGCTCGACGAAAACGGGAATGTGCTCCATCCTGCTATTTTATGGAATGATGGACGTACTGAAAAAGAGTGTGATTATTTAAATGATGTGATTGGTAAAGATAAGTTGTCAGCTTATACAGGAAATATCGCTCTTTGTGGCTTTACAGGTCCTAAAGTTGTTTGGGTAAAAGAACATTTACCTGATGTTTTCAGCCAGATCAAACATATTTTATTGCCAAAAGATTATATTCGTTATAAGCTGACTGGACAATATATCATGGATGTCAGTGATGCCTCTGGTACACTCTTCTTTGATGTGAAAAATAAGTGTTGGTCTCAAGAAATGCTATCACTTCTCTCTATTGACGAAGCATGGCTGCCAGATCTTTGTGAAAGCTATCATATTAATGGCGCTATTCTAGAAGATGTTGCAAAAGACCTTAACCTTAATCCTCTTACAAAAATTGTAGGCGGGGGTGGTGACCAAGCTGCTGGAGCTGTCGGTACTGGTACTGTTTCTGATGGCACTGTCAGTATTGCACTCGGTACTTCTGGTGTTGTATTTGCCTCTACAAATGACTATAAAGTTGATGCAACAAATCGTCTTCATTCTTTTTGTCATGCAAACGGAAAATATACACAAATGGGAGTAATCCTCTCAGCTGCGTATTGCCTCCAATGGTGGGTCGAAGAGGTGAACAAAAATATCGACACTGCTAATCCCTATCAAGTTTTATGCGAAGAAGCTTCAAAAGTTCCTGCTGGTTCAGAAGGACTCATCTTCTTACCTTACTTAACAGGTGAACGTACACCTCATGGTGATGTGAATGCAAGAGGAACTTTTATTGGTCTTAGCCCTACCCATACAAGAGGTCATATGACCAGAGCTATTATGGAAGGTGTTGGTTATGCTCTTCGTGATAGCTTAGAAATTCTAAAAGATATGGGCATTAGTATCAGTGAGTGTCGTATCACTGGTGGTGGTACACGAAATGCTCTCTGGTTAGAAATTATTGCTTCTATATTGAATGTTTCACTTAATATTGTAGAAGCTGCAGAAGGCCCTGCTTATGGTGCTGCTATTCTTGCTGCTGTAGGTTGTGGTGCATATCCAACGATCGAAGAAGCCTGTAAAGCGCTTATTCATACTTCCCATACTGTTGTTGTCAATTCAGATGATGTGGCCATCTATGAAAAAAATTATGCTATTTACAAGATGCTTTATCCAGCTCTTCAATCCTCATTCAAAGCATTAAGTGAGTCACTTTCTCATTAAATTCCAAACAACACAAAAAGGATATCTTTGTAGCGCTCAGACCTGATCGTCACTGCTGCAAAGATATCCTTTTCCTTATTAGCACTAATACCTCTAGCTTATTGTGGGCTTGAATTTATTATTTTTTGAATCGATAATAATACTGTGGTGTCTCGTTATCAATCGCTTTAAAGACATATCCTTCTTTTTGATAATATTCTATAATACCTGGCAAGGCTTGATAAGTACTTTTATTAGTTGAATTGCAATGTGCTAATATAATGCGTGTCGAACAATTCGCCTTGCATTTCTTAGCATTCCTTACAAGTTCTGCAGGAGACAATCCTGGATTGACCCCGTCTTCGAGATTAACATTCCAATCAAAAATCTTATATCCCTTTTGATTGATCGAATCAAAAAAGTTTTGATTGAGCCTACCCGCACTTCCTCCAGGGAAACGAATTGCTTTAATTTCTAGTGTGGTACCTAGTACCTCATTAATCTTTTCCTGTGTCTGATCCATTTCTTCCAAAAAGATATCATGACTACTATAAACGCGCTTGTAATTATGACTGTAAGTGTGTAACCCTATACCGTGGCCTTCTTCATACATACGCTTTAGAATCGCTTCTCTTTTAGGGATTTCTTTTCCTACTACAAAGAATGTTCCTTTTACATCATATTGTTTGAGTACATCTAAAATCTTCTCGGTAACACCTTGTGTAGGCCCATCATCAAAAGTAAGATAGACAACTTTTTCCCTTTTTGATTCTGCCTCAGCTTCGGCTTCTGCACCTGCGCATGCTTGATCTTCATAAGCCATACTACTTCCCGCACCAATAAGTAAAGCTACAGCTAATATGCAAATCCATCTTAAGGCTTTTACTCTCATGAACGCCCTCCTTATGTTTTTACACTTATTATCTGCAGCTTTCTCGAATTTATCAAAATTTCTTAGTTATTTTATGGTTTCACATACATAGGATTAGTTATAGCTACTAATGTCCCATCACCTGCCCATACTTCTACAAAACAGAACCCTTCACTATCTAATGTTACACGGGTATCGTATTTCTCACCCATGACTTTTTTCTCTTCTACAACGCCCGTCTGGTTGATCACCTTGATAACACTTCCAGATTTAAGGTCCGCCACTTCTACCTTAATAAGTTTTTCATTGGCCATAGATACACTATCTCCCATGATCAAATCTTTGCCTTTAATTTGAATCTTTGGCGCTGATTCTGCTGCGCTTATATAGAAGTGTCCTGCTTTGAGTGCATCAGCCACTGCCTGATCATCTTCTGCTGTTACATAGATTTGATTGAAGCCTAAGGTACTTACATCCCCAGCCATTACCTTTTTCATCTCATCAGTTGGTGTAAATTCACCTGCCGCTGCTTTGGCCACTACTTTATAAGCACCTTGCTGTTCTACTGGCACTGCTGTAGCCGCCTCTTGTGTAGTCTGTGCACTTGCCGTTTCACTTACCACTAGTGTTTCCTGTGTTCCTGTTGTCGTAGCACTTTGTTCTGGAGGTGCACTAATACACCCTGTTAGACCAAATACTAATGCACCCATTACCATACCTAACATTACACCTCTAAATTTTCTCATATCATCATCCCCCATACTATCAATTAAATTCCTTATGTAAATAAATATTTATTGTTATTATATTTTATTAATTGAATTTTTACAATAAAAATATTTCATTTTTACATTAATAATAATTATTGTTATTTACTAGTTATACTTTAAGTGTTACAATCTATTTATTATCGATTGCAGAAAAGGAGTTCTTATGAAAGAAAATCAAAATTACCTTATTAAGATTAGCCTCGTTATTTTATTTCTTATCTTTATAAATATGTATGTATTGACCCATAGACCCATAGCAAACTCATCACTAGGCAAAGACGAACTCATCGTCGGCATGGAACTTAAGTTTCCACCTTTTGAGACAATCGATGCCGCGGGCAACCCAACGGGTGTATCTGTTGATCTGGCAAATGCTCTTGGCGAAGAACTAGGCGTATCCATTACTATCAAAAGCTTAGACTACCCAAGCCTTATTCCAGCCTTACAAAGCCAAAATATTGATCTCATTATTTCTTCTATGACAATCACAGAAGAGCGCCTTGAAAGTATTTCATTCTCTGATGAGTATGCAAAATCAGATCTTGCGCTTCTACTTAATCAATCTGCTACCATTTCAAATTGGGCAGCGCTCAATACCCCTAGCTCTACTGTTGCTGTCAAACAAGGTACCCTTGGTGCGATGTGGGCAAAGAAACACTTGCCATCTGCTAACCTTAAAGAATTTAGTGAGGTTTCTGCAGCAATGCTCGATGTCAATAATGGTTTTAGTGATGCCTTCATCTACGATCCTTTGAGCTTAATTGAAGGGAGTCATTCACTCACTCAAACAAAGCTACTTCTTGATCCACTTCCAGAAGTAAAAGGGTGGGGAATTGGTATGAGAAAAAATGATATTGAACTTCAATCTGCTATTAACAGTGCACTCAAAAAGATTAAAGATAACCACTTTTTTGACGCCATGCGTACCAAGTACTTGCAAGATGATGTCAAAAAATATGAATCCTATGGTCTTAACTATTTATTTTAGGAGGTGATTACGTTGAATACACTCAAACTTAAAAAATTCTACAACGGCCTGTTAGTTTTTGCTGTCTTAAACTTACTCGCACTTTTTATTATTTATCAAAACCCTGATTTTACACTTAAGCTAGGTGTACTTTTTTCCTATGCACCTCTATTATTCAAAGCTTATGGACTCACTATTGGTATTAGTATGATTTCACTTGTTGTGAGTTTCCTTTTAGGAATCCTTCTTTTTTTAATGAGCATCAGTAAAAATTTATTTTTAAAATATCTATATGAGACCTATACACAGATTGCACTAGGCGTGCCATTACTTGTCCATGTGATTGTCGTCTACTTTTTCTTTACATCTGCTATAGGGATCAAAAGTCCAATTATTGCTGGTATTTGTATTCTTTCAGGCTATATCAGTGCTTACTTTGCCAAAACTTTCGAAGGTGCTTATCATGCTATTGATCCTCAGCAATTCAAAATTATGCACACCCTAGGGCTCCCTCGCTCTATCCAGATGAAAAAGATTATTATGCCTCAGATTTTGATGAGTACACTGCCTACTCTCACAAGCCACTTTAGTCTACTGGTCAAAAGTACCGCACTACTCTCACTTATTTCTGTTCCTGAATTTACTCAGTTCATTAATATCTTCAACTCACAAACCTTTGAATTTGTAACAGGCTATATGCTCTTGGCGATGGGCTATCTCCTGATCACGATTCCACTTAGTTTTCTTGCCAAATGGCTCAGTCAGAAAGTAGAGGTGAAAAACGCATGAAAATCAACATTCAAAACCTAGCTAAAAGCTACGATAATCAACACATTCTTGCAATCGATGAACTCTTGATAGATGAAATCCACGCACTTGCACTCATAGGTCCTAGTGGTGGTGGGAAGAGTACGCTTCTCAAGATTCTTGGCACGATAGAGGATACGCAGGCAACAACACTGATGCTCAATGATATCAACCTTCTAGATACCGCACAACACGCTAGATACCTTAAGGAAATTGGCTATGTATTCCAAAGCAACAATCTCTTTCCTCACCTCTCCGTATTAGAGAATATCACCCTCCCCCTTGTCCACAGCTATGGCCTTACACCATTGGAAGCTACTAAGCGTGCGGAATATTGGTTGGATCACACTGGTATTCTAGAGCACAAACATAAGAAGCCTTCTCAGATCAGCGGTGGGCAAGCACAGCGCGCAGCAATTGTCCGCTCATTAGTCGCTGGTACATCTGTTCTGATGCTTGACGAGCCTACAAGTGCACTAGACCCTAAGCTAGCTTACGAAGTCATGCAAACCTTACTGACCATCAAGGAAAATTCTGATGTCATCTTGGTTACGCATGAACTCAACTTTGCAAGAAAATTTGCTGATTATTATCTCTTTATTGATGATGGCAAGATTCTTAGCCATGGTCCTATGGAAACACTCTTTACCAATACCGATCCTATCATTGCTGACTTTGTCTCCATGGTTTCATTTAAAGGATAAAATGCATACAAAAAGCGCCGACGTTTTGTCAGCGCTTTTTATTTTCTATCAAACCACTTTAGGAGATGATGTCTCCTTGTGCTTCTAACAGATACTCTTCTGTTTTAGCTTTAAAATACCCCGCTAAAGGTCCTAATAGCAACACAGCACAAACTGTACTCAGTCCTACTATACCACCTACCATTAGACCTACAGTGACACAGATTGCATCTGTAGCCATCCTTACCCATTTATAAGGCACTTTGGTCTTTTCTGAGATGACAACACCTATGATGTCATATGGTGCTAGCCCTACATCTGCTCCAAGATAAGCCCCTACTCCTACTGCAATAATCAAACATCCTACTGCCATTAAGATTAAGTTCACAATTAATCCTTGTTGCCCTGGCATAATTTGTTCAAGTACTGGGGTGCACAGCTCAATAATTGGTGCAATTAAGAACATATTTGCTAGTGTCCCTATGTAAACTTTTGATTTGTCTACTAATAAAACTGCGATGAGAATCACCACATTGAACCCACCTTGGAAAAGTGTAAGGCTCATGCCTAGCTTCTCGCTCATTGCTAAAGTCATTACTGTAAACGGTTCAGATCCTAGTCCTGATTTGACAAAGATAGCAATACCAATTCCAATAAGTACAATACCAATAAACATTAATAACATTTTTTTCATTGTCGTGTTCACTTTGTTGTCTCCTTTGCTGCCCTATGATTAGTAAATGAATTCATCACCGATTATACTAGATTTTTCCTACTTTTTCTAGAAATTTTTAAAAGCATAATCCCAATTACAATGACTACAAGCCCTATTAGTATCCAATACCATCCCTCACCAGTAACAGGATCAATCGCCACTTTACTCATATAATGACCTATCTTTCCATCACCATAATGCATCAGCCATACTGCTAAACCATTGTTTAAGAAGTGCATAATCATAGACACAAGTAAGCTTCCACTTTGGTAAACGCTATACACAAATACTACACCTAACAAGGTTGTTGGTAAAATACGAATCAAGTCAATGTGCATCAGCCCAAATAATATACTTGATAATACAATCCCTAAAGTATACTTCCCCCTCGTACTAAATGCTGTAAATAAAAATCCCCTAAAGAGCACCTCCTCACATATGGCCGGACATACTGCAACAATCAAGAGATTAAGCCAAAAATTCTTCTCGTTAAATAACACATCATTCAGTTGCTTAACCGTCTCCATATTCTGTGGGAATAGATGTAAAATCACTTGATTCATCAAAGTAATAAGAATAAATGTCCCCGCCCACAGTATGATTCCACCAAGCAAACTCCCTATCTGTGGCAATCGTAACCCCAAAATTTTTCTAAAATCACCCTTGATATAGAAGATCACAGCTAAAGGTACGCCCACGATACATACCTGCGTCAAAACTGCTCCTGCTAATCCCATCTTCGCTTGCGCAATAGTCCCTACATAGATACTTGCTAGAAGTACAATCGCATAAACCATAAGCCCATCACCAAGGCTTGGCATACTTCCTTTTGCAATATTTTCACGTTTTTCCAAGAGGCTAAAACTTTTGCTATCTCCAAAGAGCACCTCTTCTGAATTAAACATCTTGGATAACAGCAGTACTGACAGTACCACAAGCCCTAAATTCGACAAGAGCACGATACTCATAAGCCCAAAATCATATTTAAAAGTCAGCACAGACTTGATAAGCAATGAAATATTAACCACCGGAATACTCGCCATCACAGGTGTTAATGTGATCGTCGGAATCATTGACACATAAGATGGTAGCATAATAACCAGCATTAATGGCGTAATGTAGTTTTGTGCCTCCTTAAAATTCTTTGCCATAGAACAAACACACATACTTACTGCCGCTACAACCATGGCAAAAAGGCATACAGAAATCATCGTAATTAGAAGTGGCAAAGCCATCTCTGCCCAATTCATTGTAAAAGATTCTCCCGTCATGCCCATGCTTCCTACCATAAGCCCCATCGTCGCCACAATCGAGATAATATTCAAGAGCGCCGTAACAACCGCACTGAGCGATACTGCCAAATATTTTCCAATGATTAGCTCTAGATTACTGATTGGTAAGGTTAGAAGTGTCTCTAACGTTCCTCTTTCCTTCTCACCAGCCATCACATCAATCGCAGGATAGATACATCCCATAAGCACGCCCACTACCAAAATAAATGGTAAGAGCTGGCCTAGGAATGAACCTGCCATCTCTTCATTACGTGCTGTATTAATTGACTGATAGACGATCGGCTCTAAGAGTTTGGATTCATCTAAGCCTGCTGATGCAATCTCTTCTTTAACGCGTATTTGCTTATAGGCAGCTAGTACTTCCTCTATACGCGACCTCGCAGTAGCCGAATCCGGCTCAGACTCATTGGCATAGATCGTATATTTTTCCTTATCCCCTTCTTTACCAACCTCCAAATATGCCGAAATTTTGCCGGCCTCTAGATCTTTGCTTTCATCTTGACTGGGTACAATCTGAAGTTGTCCCTTATCTTTTACAACCTTAACCAGCTCGGCTTCAAGCTTTACCCCTATTTCTCCTTCTACTGCTATCTCAAGTGTCTTCTGTGCCATACTATTCATAGTCATTGACATAATTTGGCTAACACCTATGATCATCAAGGGATACAACAAGATTGGTAAGATGACCATCATAAACAAAGTCTTTTTGTCACGCAAAATATCAATAATCTCTTTTTTTAAGATTTGTCGTATAATATGTGCCCGCATCACATCATCCCCCTTTCCTCTACGAGTTTAATAAACACATCTCTTAGATTAGTCTGATGAAGCTCTCCTTTGAGTGTATCTGGTGTCCCCTTTGCAATAATCTCTCCCTTATGAACCATCAAGATTTGATCACAAAGTGACTCTGCTTCCTCCATGTAATGCGTTGAATAGAGTACCGTCTTTCCTTTTTTCTTCTCTTCTTTCATAAATTCAATAATTGCATGACTACTTAGTACATCTAGCCCCAAAGTCGGTTCATCAAAAATATAGACTTTGGGTGAGTGAATCAGACAGCGCCCAATAGAAGTTCGTTGGGTCTGCCCAGTAGAAAGATGTTCAATGCGGTTATCCATAAAAGCCGACATATCCATTACCTGTTCCACCTTCTCAATCGCTACATTGACCTCTTCCTTAGTTAATCCATACAGTTCACCAAAGATCCCAAACAGCTCTCTAGGTGACAACCTCCCATAAAGTTTTGTATTCCCTGACAAATAGCCAATGAGCTGCTTCATCTCATTGCTTTGCAAACGGCTATCATAGCCCCCTATCATAACTTTCCCTGCTGTTGGTGTCAAAATCCCACCTAACATTCTGAGCAATGTGGTCTTTCCTGCACCATTTGGCCCAAGTATCCCATAGATCTGTCCCTTTTCTACTTCAAAAGAAACATCCTTCACTGCAAAAAAGGTCTCCTTCTTTTTCCTACGTCCTTCTTTTACAACCCTTTCAAACGTCTTACTCAGTCCCTCTACTTGAATCATTCATCTCCCTCCTTTTCTTCTTTTAGTATAAAGAGTAATTCGTATAATAGTCAAAATATTCTTTATGATAACTCAATATTTGTTATCTTATTTTTTTCAGTATATAATAGCTTTATAAGTACATTTATATTTCATTCAAGGGAGAAGAGCTCATGTCAAAAAAGAAAAATATACTATTGATTTTTACGGATCAACACCGCGCAGATAGTCTTTCATTCTATCGCACCGATACACCATGTCAAACACCTCATCTAGATCAGCTTGCATCTGAAAGTGTCATCTTTAACAACACCTATACAAGCTGCCCTGTATGCTCACCTGCAAGAAGTTCACTTCACTCAGGTGCTTACCCTTCTAAGACAGGTATGGAGACAAACCTGTATCAAACAGGGTGTCGTACTCATGAACTCCATGATTCCTCAAGATTACTCAGCCGTCGTCTTGAAACTGTAGGTTATCAACTTGGCTATACAGGCAAATGGCATCTTGGTATTGGCGCAAACAAAACAGAAACTTCAGATGGGCGCGAAATCCTTGCCACTGCCGAACGTGGTTTTATGGATATTGGCGCATATGGTACATATGGCACACTTCCTACAGATGTAGGTTTCATAGGTGATGACTTCCCAGGCCATGGCTGTGGTGGTTGGCGTTACCCACAATTCCACGAATACCTTAAAACAAATAATCTAGAACTTAAGATGATTGATGAGAACCATGGCTCACGTCCTGGTGATCACTCGACAACAGCTGAAGTTGTTTCTCCTATTGAAAGTACTATTGAATACTACCTTACACAGCGTGCGATTGATCTTATTGATGATTTTAGTGAAAACGAAGCGCCTTTCTTCTTTGCACTAAACTATTGGGGACCACATGAACCATTTTTTGCACCTACACAGTATCTCGATCTCTATAGAAACTTAGAGATTCCAGAATGGCCAAGCTTTAGAGAACCTGCTGAAAATATGCCTCGTATTTATGAACTTCTTAGAAGACCAGAGCTTGGTTGGGACTTCTTTCAGAATACACTCAGACATTACTACGCTTGTATCACACATATTGATGCACAAATCGGTAGACTGATTACTTTCCTCAAAGAAAAAGGTCTCTATGATGATACAGTAATTATCTTTTCTGCAGACCATGGTGATAACCAAGGCTGCCATGGTGCTCTAGAAAACAAATCTTATGGTATGTATGATGATACGACTAAGATTCCTCTTGTTATCAAACCTGCTATAGCTGACTACAAATGCTACAAGCAAGATGCCTTCGCTTCTACTTGTGATATCTACGCAACGATCCTGGACCAAGCTGGATTTACACCTACAGACAGCTACGGCTTCGGATCTGGTCGTCCACTAAGTCGCTTTATTGATAGTCCGGACACAACAGGCTGGTCTAACAAGATTGTAACGCAAGGGCTTGGTGCCTTTGATGTCATCACTACGCAGCGTATGCTTCGCCGTGACAACTACAAGTATGTGTTCAACGGCGCAGGTGAAGATCAGCTCTTCGACCTTGTGGCTGATCCATACGAAATGAATAATCTCATAGCTGACCCAACTTACACTGAGCTTCTACTTGAACTCAAGAACGAGCTTGCTGACTGGATGAGCGAGAATGGTGATCCTGTTCGCAACCCATTCTGTAAGATGAACCGCATCAAAGAATGGACACTTAATAAATAGAAAAGAAGGCAGAAATAGTTTTTATTTCTGCCTTCTTTTTAGTTTGAGTTAAAGATTTCATGTTCTCTTAGCCTAGATATAATATAGTACCTATCCGCTTTGCAGCATTCTCATTTTGCATTCTGATCTTGCCTTGGTCAAAGAGATAGGAAAGCACCGCAAAGTGAGGGTAGATATTGTGTGCATGATAAAAGCGTTCTTCCTTTGAGATAAAGCTCGGAATATCTTGCTCAATCCTCTGACCCACTTGGTCTACATACTCCTTATAGAGTTCTCCCCCTATCTCTTCATAAACCTCTCCCATAATAGCCTCTAACTTTTCCACCTCTTCATGGGTCAAAAATGGTACGAGTAGTTTTGGCTTTTTATCTTCAACTTGTACATACCCAAGTTCTACCATCTTTGCTATTACAAGCTGATCAAACTCATCTATTTCTTTGTTTTCTAATATAATTTGCCTAATACGGTAAAGTTCCACTACCTCTTGATTATTGAAATTCCTCCATCCTACGCCTACCTCTGGTGCGATCACATTATCTAATTGCAAGCTGCCTATACTTAAATCACTAACCGTACATGTTTTGATCCCCATACCTCTAACCTTCGAAATGTAAGGTGTCTCTAATTCATCCTCTTTCAAGGTAGCAAGTACCCAGTGCTCCGTACCATCCTTACGCTTAGGTCTATATAGTTGATGTTCGCCAAACACAGCCTTCACCCAGAGCACATATTGGACTTGGCAATAGAATCCTACTATCATCCAAAGGAGTTCATTCTCTTCTAAGTCACAGCCCATAAAGCCAATACTTCTTATATCTGAAAATCTCTTCTTTACTGCTTCATACACTGCTTCTGCAAAAGGTACGATCTGCTCATATTGAATTTTTGCAAGTACTTCCTCAAATTTTAGTGTTTTAATCCAAAAATTTGTTTGATATTTATTCTTGCCTACTACTTTCAAATAGCCCATAAACACTATTTTTTTAATATGTTGCTCGAGGTAAGCCGCTGCAACTCCTAGTTTTCTGCTCACCTCTTCTATACTGAGTGCATCTCCATAGCATGCAATCACAATGTTTTGACAAAGCAAATCGCTTCTCAATCCATCCATCGAATCATTGCTCCAACCATCCTGTGATATTCTTAAACTTTTTGGACTATAACTTAATGTATTCTCTACCATTTCTATACCCTCCTTGAGTTTCTTTCTAATTTCAGTAAGATGCCATCTTACTGTACTATCAGAGATTCCAAGCTCTATGGCAATCTCTGTACTCCGCTTATTTTCAAAATAAAAAGCTATTGTGATCTGCCTATGCAACTTAGCAAGATAAGTAATCTCCCTTTGAACCCTTATGAGCTCTTCTTTCAAAATATAGTCTGACTCAATATCTATCCCATCTACCTGTTCATGATGCATCTCAATAGATGTATCTCTCCAAGATTTGATATTCCTGCGGACGTATTTTGACCAAGTATAATAACACAAGGTATAAATATAGGCATCCAAAGCTTCAATCTCTTTCCCCTCTTGAAGTGCCTTAGCTATATTTAAAAAGATTTCTTGGCTCAATTCCTCAGCTTGATAGGCATCTCTTGTTTTCCCCATAGCAAATCCAAAAATTTTCTTGGAATACTGCTTTGCCAGTTCTTCTGTAAAATAAATTATTTCACACATGTGCTTCATCCTTTACCCTTTGAATTGCAATTCATTATATAAGTACCATTATAAACGTATCTGTTGGTCAACTTTTTAAAAAAGTCAAAAAAAATTACCTAGTATCTCAAAATACTAGGTAATCCCTTCAAGAAGTAGACTCATCTACTTCCTTCTCAAAAATAATCTGAGCTATTCTCACTAACTTTTCATCACTCACACCCATTCCAGCTGCGAGTTTGTGCCCACCCCCATCATAATTTGTCTGGCTCCATTCTCCCAGATGGATCGTGTCCTTTACACTCCTTAGAGAGACTTTTCTTCCTGTAAAAATGCCTATGATATCCACATCAGGATGTTCTTTTGCAAGCTCATTCCCTAATTCAGAAATATGTTGCTCACCAAATACTAGTCCAACTTGATAACCATCTACTTCAAGTTTCTCTACTTGTTTGAGCTTACGCCTAATGTAGCTTTCTTTGGCTTCATGGAGAATCTCTAGTAATCTTACATCCTCTTTGGTAAAGAGTTTGCCACGCGCTAGCTTGTGTACCATACCGTCACAAAAACGGTAGAGCCCTTCAAACTGTAATAAATCACTCAGTTGTCCTGCCTTTAATGCACCTTTTTCTTCCCATTCCCAAACATCATACAATCGTACAAACTCTACAAATTCCTCATGTACCACATTAGGGGTTGGATGTAGTATATCGCAAAGATAGTGATAAAATAACTCCGTTCCACAGTGTTTAAATCCATCTGTTTCTACTTTTACAGTTGCCCAATCGTAATGATTGAGTGCCAGTCCTGTATGATGGTGATCTAGTAATACCACCTTTACACCATCTAACTGGTCCACCAAGGTAGCTACCTCTTCTTCTATAGATACATCCGTAATCAACAGATGCGTCACGTCGGCTTCATGATCTACTACAAATTCCTTGACCCGCTCATCAATACTACTATTACTGCAGTACTGTACATCTACATCTTTGAGATAAAGCCTTGCCAGTATCGCGCATCCTACGCCATCTAAGTCCGTATGAGTAAGCATTTTGTATTTTGGCATGTGTGCGCCTCCTAAACGATAACATGTTCACTTCCTTTTTTACTCTCTTCAATAGTTGCCTTCATCTTTTTAAGATCCTCTACCAATTGATTGATATACGCTTTATCAACATTGTAGTTGAGGAAGAATCTTTCCATATCATGTGACACAAGATTCATCATATTGGTCAGTTCCAGGAACTGAGGGAAATTTGAGCTGTTCTTAGCATTCTTGAACTTCTTGAAATCCCTTTTGATAAATTCAACCACCTGTTCTTGGTTAGAGAATACACCTTCTGGTAGCGGATAGGGTTTGATACGTTGTAAAAAATACTTATCTTTGGCATTGATATTATAAACATAAGAAACTTCAATGTTATCCTCAAACTTGAAGGTCACAAAGTACATTGCCCCTTTAACCTTTTGGATTTCTGCATCTCCTAGATAGCGTAATCTCGCCTCTATGGTATCACCCTGTACAGATGTCCTATTCATTTTTTATTCCTCCTTTTAATTGCCGCATCTATGCATATCTTACGACAAGATAGATGCTAGAGATGATAATAGATAAGATCATGAGTGGAAAGCCTATTTTCATATATTGACCAAATCCGATCTTATGTCCATTTTTTTCACCTATACTTGCAAGTACGACGTTTGCAGAGGCCCCAATCAACGTACCATTACCACCAAAACATGCGCCCAAAGATACCGCCCACCAAAGTGGTCTGACATCGATCCCTTGGGTTGACAGGGTCAAAATGAGCGGAATAAGTGTTGCCACAAATGGAATATTGTCTAGGAATGATGATACAATCGCCGCTAGCCATACAAGCAAGATCATCATCATGACCGGTCTACCTGCAGTCAGACTAATCAATCCTTCTGCTAGTGCATGGATAATACCAGCCTCTTCAAGTCCACCGACCAAAATAAATAACCCTGCAAAGAACGCAATGGTAGGCCACTCAATCCCGCACATAATCTCCTCTACATCTTGCTTACCAATCAATAAAATTAAAGATGCACCACTTAGTGCCACGATACTTGAGTTAATGTGAATTTGTGCGTGAAGAATAAATCCTGCTAGAATAAGCCCCATTACAATTAAACTCTTGATCAGTAGCGGCTTATCCTTAATCGCTTTCTTCTCATCCAAAGTCATAATTTCTTTTTTGAACTCTTCTTTAACGACTAATTCTTTGCGGAAAATCATATATAAAATAGGTAATGTCACAATGAGCACAACAATCGCTGCTGGACCAGAATTCATCACAAAATCATTAAACCCAAGTTGCGCCGCACTACCTATCATAATATTAGGCGGATCACCGATCAGAGTTGCTGTCCCACCAATGTTAGAGGCTAAAATCTGTGTAATGAGAAATGGGATAGGATTGAGTTCTAGCATCTGCGTGATGACAAGTGTCATAGGACCAATCAGTAATACTGTAGTTACATTATCAAGTACCGCTGAAAGAAAGGCTGTAATGAGTGCAAAGCTGATCATAATCTTCCAGGCATCCCCTTTTGCTTTCTTTGCAGTATAGATTGCCACAAATTCAAATAGCCCTGAATTTTTTACGACCGATACAACGAGCATCATACCAATGAGCACACCCAAGGTGTTAAAATCAATATAATCAATCACATGAGAAGACGGGATGATACCCAACAAGACCATGAGCATCCCACCACCTAAGGCGGCAACTGTACGATCAATTTTTTCGGTCATAATAAGTACCATAATAACTAAAAAAATAATTACTGCCATAATTTGTATATAGTTCATACTTTCACTTCTTTCTGTGCAACTTAAGATGTCAATTTTTCCGTATTGATTTTATATAAACATAGATTCATAATACACCTATAGATCAAAACTATACTTTCGCTGGAGGCGTTTATGCTATGAAAAACTTATGGATACGTGCATTTCAAATTTTTCTTAGTGATCTCAAAAAAATCTGCACTAACTGGGTCAGCCTTGTAATCCTCACAGGACTGGTTTTACTTCCTTCTTTGTATGCTTGGATCAATATCTATGCAAGCTGGGATCCCTATGGTAGTACCAAAGGGGTTAAAGTTGCTATTGTCAATTTGGATGAAGGCTGTGATTTCCAAAATACCAAGATCCATATTGGTACAAATGTCTCGAACTCACTTAAAGAAAATAATAAGCTTGGTTGGACTTTTATTAATAACGAAGATAAAGGCCTTGATCTTGTTCAAAAAGGCGATGTCTATGCCACCATTATTATTCCCAAAGACTTCTCTAGGAAGATGGTTACACTACTTGATGCGAATCCTATGAAACCTGAACTTGAATACTATGTGAATGAAAAAATTAATGCGATTGCACCCAAAATGACTGACTCTGGTGCCAGCACCATTCAAAGAGAAATCACTACTTCATTCGTACAAACAGTTGCAGACAAGGCAATTGAACTCTTAGGCGATGCAGGCATTGAATTGGATGAAGACTATCCCAATATCACTCATATGGAAGATATGATCTTAACCTTAGATAAACATTTTCCTGAAATCGAATCTGGAATCGACCACCTCGCCGACCAAGCCAAGAACGGTAAAATAATCTTAGATAAACACGATGACGAATACTTGACACTTCAAAAAACACTCACTGAGATCATTCGTTTCAACACCAATATTACGACTTTTCTTGGTGAACTGAGTCAATTCACCTCCGATGCTGTTCCTGAGCTTAAAGAAAACCTAGCACTTGCCCAAAACATGTTTATGGATATCTCTGAAGAAACCAACAACTTAGAACATACTTTAATTGTAGATAAACCCATATTTCTAAGAGATATTGATGACACAATCACCAAGCTTCAAATCCTCAAATCACGTATTGTACCACTGCAAGACACCATTGAAGCGTTTGATCAATCTGTAAGTAATGATGTCAATCAACAAGTTAATCTACTTAATCAAACTATTGATACAATGATTAACCTCCTCGAACAGCTTAAAGCTCATATAGATGACCCAAGTCAAGCACTCTCACTCCTTGCTCAAATCATCGAGACAAGCAACAAACTTTCTACTCAACTTGAAAGCCTCAAAGAAGTGGTCACACAAATAGGGAAGACAACCGACGCACTTTTAGTTCAACTTGAGAAAATCCTTGTAGGCCTCACCACACTCTCTGGTGACTTCTCAAATCAAGCTATGCCGCAGCAATTAATCTCTCAAATCAAAACTTACCAACAAGATAGTCCCTCTGGTCCCGATCAGTTTTCATCTGTACTACCCTTGTTAAATGAGATTATCAGTATCCTCCAAAAGCCTATAGATCCAACTAATCCACCTTCTTTGATTCCTCAAAGCGGACAGCTCACAAACCTCATTGAATCACTTCGCACCTTAATTAGTACCAATGTCAAAGATACACTGAATTTGATTACCAATATGCAGGATCTTCTTATCGAAATCAATAATACCGCTCACTCTATGAGTGAACTCATTACCGTCGCCTCAAAAGATGGCGTTGCCACGATCAATAAGATGGTCTCTACACTAGCTACCCTATCTGCTACACTCAGTCATGATCTGACTGCGCTCAAAGAGAATACACATAGCACCAGCGTCCTATTAGAAAATGATCTCGATGTGCTCCATGACGACCTTACGACGTTGCAAAAAAGACTACGCGATTTATCTACAGCCGTTTCTTCTGATACAAACACCGAGGATCTCCTCCATACTATTTCTTTGCTCACTTATAATATCCAAACACAGTTAGGTAATCTTAATAAAGCGCTTGATGATGACTTTGTAAGCAATATTCAGCGAAACATTTTTAATGCTACTGGTCTTGTTGACGACATCAATAAATTATTAGGTGCGCTTCAAAAAGATCTCACAGAACTTAATGAATTTGCGACGTTACTTTCAAAACAAGATACCATTCTCTTAAGTGATGTAACCAAACTTCAACAGAAGCTTCCTGGTATCAAAAAGCTCGTCCATACTACCGCACAAAAGCTGAATGATTTTAACGGCAAAATCAACCTCAAATACCTGATAGACAATATGACCATGGATAATTCCGCTAAAAGTGACTTTCTTGCCTCACCCGTTCTGCTCAATAGTCATAAGCTTTATCCCATGGCCAACTATGGTGCGGGTATGACACCATTTTATACAACACTCTGTCTGTGGGTTGGTGCCCTCTTACTCACTGCATTACTGAGTACCAAAGCCAAAAACGCTACTTTTGCGTACACACCGATCCAAGAGTTCTTTGGCAAGTATCTCCTTTTTCTCATGCTTTCCATGCTACAAGGTCTCATTGCAGCGTTAGGTGATCTCTTTGTACTAGGTGTTAGCGTTCAAGAACCTGTACTTTTTGTAACACTTGCCGTCTTTTATAGTATGATTTTCTCAGGTATTATCTATACACTTGTTTCACTTTTTGGAAACGTTGGTAAAGCATTAGGTGTTATTTTACTTGTTTTACAACTTGCAGGATCTGGTGGCACTTTCCCAATTCAAGTTATTCCTGAATTGCTTCAGAAACTCAGTAAATTCTTGCCCTTTACTTATGCAATCGGTGGCATGCGTGAAGCCGTCGCGGGTGTGATGTTTGATAACCTCATTCTAGATATTGGCATGCTTCTTTTGTTCTTCATCCTCTTTATGATCTTGGGGATCTTACTCAAACAAAAAGCCAATAACTTCTTGCATAAATTTGCCCACAAATTGGGCGAATCTGGTGTCATCGAACACTAACTACTTATACAAAAAGAGTATAGCCCTTCTTTCATCAAGAAAGGCTATACTCTTTAAATTTCTTCATCTAATTTCTTAAGGCGTTCTATTTGCTCTAACTTTTCTACCTCTGACATATCTGGCTTCATTTCTTCCTTGTACCTACTCAGTCGTATTTCTTCACTTTCCAAAAGGAGTTTGCCTAACCTTGATTGATCAATACCATGCTGAACACCTAGTCTGATCACCCAATAAAGTATATACAAAACCACTCCCCATACCAATAAAGCTAATCCCATCTTATCTCCCCCAATCCCTTGGCACATCCTTGCCAAATCAATATGTACGACTTGATTTGATTATATCTCTTTTTGCCCGCTAAGCGCAACAAAGGCTAGGCATCTTCATGCCTAGCCTTGTTTTTTATGCTTGTGATGCCCAGTCTGCTGGATATGTCACGTAGATAAAACGTGCATAATCAGGCACTGAGAATTGAATTTTGGATCCCTTTGGAATGAGGATCAGCTCACCTGCATGTGCAGTCACTGTTTTACCACCTGTATTGATACAAAGTGTTCCCTCAATCACATAGTCTACTTCATCATAGTTGAGTGTCCAATCAAATGTTGTATGTTTCATTTCCATCACACCACAACCGAGTCTTGGACTTTCTTCTAATGTAAAAAGATCTTTTGTATACACGATATCACTTGGAGTGCCTGTATCCAAACGGTCTGCTTCACTCACATGTACTGTAGGAATTTTCACCGCCTGCACACCACTTGGCGCTACATCTCTAATAAAGTTGACCCCTGTAGCAGGTGTTACTGCACCGCCTACTTTCTCTGCGATGATTTCACGTACAAGACGCTCTAAAGTTGATTTATCAATATTGTTCATACTCATTTGCTAGTTGCTCCTTTTCCTGCTTGTTTTTTAGCTAAGAAAATGGCTACAAGTACCGCTGTTACACCACCTACTAACTTCGCGACGATCATAGGGAAGATCATCTCTTGGTTAAAGCCGGCTGTAAATCCTAAGTGGTCACCAAATACGAAGGCTGCAGATACTGCAAATGCAACGTTGATGACTTTACCGCGATCATCCATATCTTTCATCATACCAAACATAGGGATACTATTTGCCAAACTCGCAACCATACCACTTGCTGCAACCTCATTCATACCAAGTACTTTTCCAAGTCCCATAAGTGGTTTTTTGAATACTTTGGTGATGACTTCTACTAATGGGAATGCACCTGCAAGTACAATAGCAATATCACCAACTACCATCAGACCATCATGAATTGGATTCATACCTGGAATGAGTACAAGTCCTGTGAGTTGTTGTACAATCGCTGCTGCAAGACCAATTGTAATGACAATCACTACAAATTTACCAAAGTAAGTAAACCCTTTGATCATGCCATCTGGAATAAATACAAGTCCCAGTGTAATAAGCACAGCAAAGATAATGATTGGGATCAGATTCATCAGAACCATCATAATAGGGAACCCCGCAACAAGTCCACCTACGAATGCCCCAATAGGAATAGTAATGATCCCTGCAAGTACACCTCTTGCAAGATATTGTCTATCATTTTCTTCAATGATTCCTAGCGCCACAGGTAGGGTGAATACAATTGTAGGACCCATCATCGCACCAACAATTAAACCACCAAACAATCCTGCATTAGGATCAATTGCAAGTTCCATAGCAAGTGGCGCCCCGCCCATGTCATTGGCGAGGATTGTACCTGCAAACATCGCTGGGTCTGCTCCTAAGAGATTGAAGATCGGTACAACAACTGGCTTGAGTACTGTTGCAAGTACTGGTGCCAGGCAGATTACTCCGACCATAGCAATAGCAAGTGCACCCATAGCCATAAGACCTTCTTCAAATTTTTCACCTATTCCAAATTTGTTCCCTATAATTTTGTCCAGCGCTCCTAGCACTGCAAATATAGCCATGATATAAATAATAATTTCATTAATACTCATCTTCTGTTCGCCTCCATTTAGAGTGTTATTTGAGTAAATGTTTTGTCATCTCTTCACTAGGAGATGGTATGATGGATACAGTTCCTGTTTCGCCTGAACTTAGGGCTGTTCGTGCTTCACTTAAACCATATTCTATGCTACTTAAAGTACCTGTGATGATAAAGACCATCTTGCCACCTATTGCAAAGGCCATCTGCATCTTGACGAGCATCACATCACTTGCTTTAAGTGTTTTGTCAAGTGCCTTAATCCCGGCACAGACCTTATTTGTTTCCATGACACCAAGTGCCCCTTGTGGGGATTTGGTGTCATACTTATTCTTGAATCCATCGATAATAGGTGGACTTACTGCATGCACCATAAAGTGGTCTACAACAGCACCTTCTCCAAGTGTCATGCCATAGGTGATGGATTCTTCAATTTCATCTTCGTCACCAGCTACGATGACAAGAAACTTTCCTGGACAGATTGTTTTGAGGTAGATAATCTCAACACTTGCTTTTTTCACAAGTTCATTGGCAACTTCTATACCCTTGCTGATACTTCGAAACTCCAAAGCGCCTATACTTTTATGCATCATCCACCTCTATGGAATCGATAATACCAACAATAGCTGCATCAATAGGTGCATTCGGTGCCCCTACAGCATGTCTTGCTGATCCACCTCTACTAATAAGTACCATATCACCAACGCCTGCTCCTACATTGTCTGCAGCTACATAGAAGCCTTCACGTTCTTTTTCCTTGGAGATCATGATACTCACAATAAGAAATCTTTGCCCATTCAAATTTTCATTTTTTTTGGTAGCCCATACCTTGCCGATTACTCTTCCGATTTCCAAGACGCCGCCTCCGTTAAATCCGCTTGATCACAAGATGGTGGGCTTTAATGTAGTCATCTGCTAAAGGTGTAATAATGGCACCTTTTTTGATAACAACCTCCGTCATACCTTGGATCACACCTCTGGTCAAGTCTGATTCTAATATCACTTTTTTGCTGGTCAACTGAATGGCCTCATGCCCTACAGTGACCTCTGGTTCGATTTCGCTAGTTTGCATCATATGTTTGTACTGCATACTCTGATCAGTGAGAATCTCCGTCACATCATGAATAAATCGCACACCATATTGCTTAATCTTATTTTCATAATCACTATACACTGTATAGAGTGTCCGATGCGCCGTAGACTTATACTGTCTATAGCGAATCCCTTGTTCAAGGGCATATACTGGTTTGCCTCTTAGCAAATGTTCCAAAATAATATTTACTTCCTTGCTATCACCTATACCCAAAGCAATCTTTGCAAGAAGTCCCATGTCCAATTCTGGAACAATGACGAGATCCCCATAAGGATTCCCCTCACTGCTACGAATAATCTCGTATTCACTCTGAAGCCTTTCCTCATGAGGGAGTTGTTGTGAAGAACTTATAATCGCACGCTTTTTGTTGGTATGAGCTATTACTGACTGACCTTGTAGTTTTTGATAAAGCTCTTTAACAATGTCTTCTACAAGCGTATCGTAATTCATTTGAGAATCATTCCCCAAGTTCCTTTAGTATACCCACAAGCGTTTGCTTCATCATAATCAATATGAATGAATGTTCTAAAGTCTCTACTTACCCTCACAACCATGTCATCAAAGATGAGTGGTCTTTCACCAAATATTTTCACCTTCACTGTCTCACCATCTACTACACCTAACCTATTGGCATCTTCAACAGTCATGTGAATGTGACGTTTTGCTACGATCAATCCCTCATCTAGTGCGACACTGGCACTTCCATTAGAAATAGTCACACCAGGTGTTCCTTTGATATCACCACTTTGTCTCACAGGTGATCTGACCCCAAGCACAAGTGCATCTGTCAGAGATACTTCTACTTGTGTTTCTTTACGTGAGGGTCCAAGTACAACCACATTATTGAGGCTTCCTTTTGGCCCTGTCACCGTTACCCGTTCTTTACATGCAAATTGACCTGGTTGAGAAAGCTCTTTGATAGGTGTTAGCTCATAGCCATGCCCAAATAAAGTATCTATAGCCGATCTACTTAAGTGAACATGTCTGCCTGATGCTTCTACCTCAATAAATACTTTTTGTTGAAGTTCTTTGACAACTTCATCTACTATACGATCTACAATTTGACTCATGTTAACCTCCTTTCTGAGCGCCTACTCTTTGTACTTATCTGTCATTACTTTGAACATCATGATCCAGAATAATGAGGATAGACGATTGAAGGCTTTAATAATATCGTTTCGTTCTACAGCACCATACTCATCTTTAAATGCTTTGTAGGCTACAAGTTCAGTTTCTCTTGTCATCGTTCTGAGACGATTGAGACCTGCTACTATCTCTCCTTGTGTATAGCTTGGCAGGACATGTCTCATGCCAAAGTACTTACTTGGATGATAGGATTGCTCACGCATATCTTCTGGTGTAAGGCCCGCTACTGTAAACGTATCAATCCGCTCTCCGCTCACTTCACATCTGAGTAAATTTCTAATAAATAGAATGACTTCTTGAAGTTCTTTGACAAGCTTATTCATATGGCGCCCTTCTGCTAAAAGCTGCACCACAATGATTTCCGATTCAAGCGAGTCAATCTTTCCCCTGAGTGCAATACGTGGATGATCTTTAAATACTAATAAATTACCTCTTAAGTGAGTCATATGTTCAGGTTTTTCCTGAAGCTTCATCCCAAATATCGTTTCATATTCATAAGGTATTTCTTCATTTTTAATATTTTCTGGTTGTTTGTCTGCCACTTCTACGATCACTACTTGTTCCGCTACTTGTTCTTCCGTATATTTGATTGTAATGTTTTTTTCAATCAAATAACTTTTCGCCGAGGGAGTCAATATATCTTTTTTTGAGATGACAATCTCCTTGTCTGAAACGCCGCGCTTTTCACTGATGCGTTTTCTAATCTCATCTTCTGTTACAACACACATGGTTTCACCTCTATCACGGTTTCCCTATGACAATTGCCATAGGGAAACCTGGACTTCTTTATGCTTGATGACCGTGTGGTAAAATGACATCGACTTCTGTATGAGGTCTTGGGATCACATGAACAGAAATAAGTTCACCAACACGTTCTGCTGCTGCTGCTCCTGCATCTGTTGCTGCTTTAACCGCTCCTACGTCTCCTCTTACCATTACTGTTACCAAACCACCACCAACTTGTTCTTTCCCAACAAGTTGTACGTTAGCTGCTTTTACCATTGCATCTGCAGCTTCAATTGCGCCAACTAAACCTTTTGTTTCGATCATACCCAATGCATTTGTATTTGCCATTTTGAGTTACCTCCGTTTGAAATATTTTAAGTCACGCTTATCTTTTGTTCCTTTTTAGTATGATAGCTTAAGGAATTTTATATTTACACACTTATACAAGTTGTGCCATGATTTTCTTTACCAGTAAATCAACGATTTCATCATGTGCCCCTGGCCCACTACTGCAGCAACTGCTTGTGCTACCTGGTGCACCTGCTCTGAGCTCTTCAATCTCTTTCACCCCATACGCAACACGTTTGACGTTAATGAGATCTAGCGGTCCAATATTATTTGTTGTTGAACTACCACCTACAGCACCACATCCAAGTGTAAGTGCTGGGAAGAGATTGGTAGATCCACCGATTCCACCTAATGCACTTGGTGTATTGATAAGAATACGTGATGCAGGGATCTTGAGTGAGAAGCGCTTCACAAGTTCATGGTCATTTGCATGAATACTGTATGTGTGTCCGCTACCTTCAAGTTCTAAAATTTGAATAGATTTTTGTAGTACTGCATCTACATTATCTTCTACATAGAAGGCTAAGATGAGCCCTAGCTTCTCCCTTGAATAAGGTACATCATGGCCTACTCTTGATTCTCTTGCAATAAGCACCCTTGCTGAATTTGGTACGTTAGTCAGTCCTGCAAGTTTTGCCACATGTTCTACACTCTTACCTACAATTTGTGGATTCATGCTACCATTTGGTCTGAGTACAAACTTAGCAAGTTTTTGTGCTTCTTCTTCACTGAGCATATACGCACCTTGCGCTTTAAGTTCACTTACAACTTTATCTTCCATACATTTTTCAATGATGATGGACTGTTCTGAGGCACAAATCGTACCATTATCAAATGTTTTAGAGTCTAATATGCGTTTGACTGCGAGCTTTACGTCTGCACTTTTATCAATAAAAGCTGGGCCGTTTCCTGCACCTACACCAATTGCTGGGGTACCTGATGAGTATGCTGCTTTTACCATAGCAGGACCACCAGTTGCTAGGATTAGCGCTGTATTTTTGTGACGCATCAGCTCATTTGTTGCTTCAAGTGTTGGTATAGTGATTGTAGCAATTGCACCTTTTGGACATCCTGCTGCTTCTGCTGCTGCAGAAATAATCTTAACAGTCTCCTCAATACATTCTTTCGCACTTGGATGTGGTGAGAACACGATACTATTACCACCCTTGATTGAAATCATAGCTTTGTAGATTACCGTAGAAGTTGGATTAGTAGAAGGTACGATCCCCGCTACTACCCCTACAGGAATACCGATATCCATCGTTTTCATTGCAGCATCTTCTGCGATGATACCCACTGTTTTTTCACTTTTAATTGCTTCATAAACGACTTTAGAAGCAAATACGTTTTTGATAATTTTATCTTCCCATTTACCAAAGCCTGTTTCTTTATTTGCCATACGAGCAAGTTTTTCGGCATTGGCATAACCAGCATCTGAAATTGCTTTTGTGATCCGGTCAATTTGTTCTTGGGACATTTTGGCTAATTCAAGCTGTGCTTTTTTGGCTACCGCAAGTAACTGTCTTACTTGTTGAATCGACGCCAAATCTTTATCTGTCAGTTCCACCTATGTCACCCTCTTTTCCAAACTGTATAATCATCTGAATGAGATCATCTTTCTTTGCACCTTTTAGTTTTTTGGCAGATGCCTTGATGCCCATCACACTAATCAATTTTTTAAGTTCTTGATTGCTAATTTTTTCAAGTTCTTCTCTTGTAAATACCTTGACAGCCTCTGGTCTGATTTGCTCAATGATGGCAACTTCCTCCATAAGCTCCTCACTACTTTGTGGTTCTCTTATGATTTCTTCTTCAGTCTGCGAAGGATCAGGTGTTTCTTCTGAAGGGATTTCTTCTAGAATTTCCACTTCACCTGGTTCTTCTAGCACCGTTGGCACCAAATCTACCACCGCTGTATCGTCTATATGCTGCGTAGAACCACTCACTTCAGCGATCGGCGCATTGCCTTTACTATAGGTTGGATGCCCTAACATTCTCGCTACTGCAGGATCTAGTCTTGGTATCATATGGACAGCTCTTACTGTACCTATACGCTCCGCAGCACTTCCTCCTGCATCTACAGCAGATCTGATAGCACCTACATCACCAGTAAGCTGAACTGTCATGATCCCACCATCTACTTTGGTTACACCTAACAAGTTGACATTTGCCGCTTTGAGGGCTGCATCAGCTGCTTCTACTGCAACCACAAAACCGATGACTTCTATAAGCCCTAGTGCATTGTCCATAATCTATTAGAGTTCCCTTGGCGTATCTGCAACAGTTCTTACAGCTTGTGCAAATGCATCACATGCAGCTTTACAAGCGGACTGTGTACCTGTAAGAAGTGCACCTGCAAAGTTAGTTTCTGTCGGTGGGCCAAAGAATTCTACCATTTGAACATCTGCTGCCTTGAGGGCTGCATCTAAAGCATAGATTGCTTCGAGTGGTGGTGCTACAAGATAAGCTAATGGCTCACCTTCTGGAATGCCACACATACCTGAAAGGTATGTGCCTGTTCTTGATACACAGTGTGCATAAAAGACAATAGAGTCATCTTCGTTAGCACTTGTAAAGTGTGAACCGTTTTCCATAAAGTTAAGGGCAGCATTCATACCACTTCTTACTTCTGCTGGACTTGGTCCACCGATGATTCCGATCACTTCACCTGCTAGTTTTGTAGAAGCATTTGCACCACCCGCATACATAGATCTTGCATAGACAACATCTACATCTGCATCTTTGGTTGCTTCATCAAGCGCTGTATAGGTCACATCATCCATATCAGATGTGATAATCCCTAGACTTTTATGCCTATCATCTAGATTTAATTTTTTTGCGAGCTCTGGACTTACATTAGAGATGATCCTTACTGCAAGGACATTTGGACGTATTGCATCTCCTCTCACAGTTTCTCCTCCTTTATTTCAGGTCAACACCTGAAGCTTTTTTCTCAAGCATTTTTTTGATAATTTCTGCAGTATGAGCACCAGCTTCTACAGCTGTTGTACCACCTTTGTGGATATTTGAAATAACTGTACGTTTTGCTTCAGCAAGACCATGTTTTGGTTTGTAAGCAATATAAGCTGACATAGATTCAGCAGTTACAAGACCTGGTCTCTCGCCTACAAGTAAGCAGATGACATCTGCATCTGTCACTTCACCAACGGCATCCATTGCACCAACACGGCAATACTTCACGAATAAGATAGGATCTGCCACTGGAATATTAAACATTTTAAGGCCTTGTTTGATGGCAGGGAGCATATCTTCAACGTTCGCCTCAATAGCTGCTGATGATAAACCATCTCCAACCATGAGAATTACTTTTGGACTTTGTCCATAAGTTTTGCGAATTACATCTAGTTCTTTGTCATTAAAACGTCTACCCATATCTGGGCGTGTTAAATATTGATCTTTATCTTCACATTTTGTTTGTACAAATATGAAGTTGTTTTTCTTGATAAAGCTTTCGTCAACATCTGAGAATACAGAGTCTTGTGCTGCTGCATGGTCTGCTCTTACACGAAGTGCAGTAATTGTTTTGTATCTTGCCCCCGCTTTACCAATGCCAAGACGTGCTGGTGTCTTGGCTTTCATTTCAAGGTAAGCCTGTGCATCTTTTGGATTTTTGACAAGTAGTTGCTTTTTAAGGTCAATTGCTGTGATATCTTCAAGACATCCATTAGAATCAACTACTGAATTACTTATAGTCTTGGTAATTTTTGATGCAGCATCCTTCACATCACTGCTTACCATTTGTTCTACTAACTGTTCAACCATTCTTTTGAGTTCTTGTTCAGTCATCATCTTTACCTCCTATCCTAGAATAATGTGGATGCGTCGCCTGCTTTTGCAGTTAACTTACCTTTTTCATCAACGTATCCCATCTTAACGAGCCACTCATGGAAAGGTTTAATCGCAGTGAGGCCAAACATCTCTCTAAGTGCTGCAGTATCTTGGAATCCTGTTGTTTGATAGTTAAGCATAACGTCATCACCGTGTGGAATACCCATGAAATAGGTACATCCTGCTGTTGTAAGAAGTACTGCTAAGTTCTCAATATCATTTTGATCAGCTTTCATATGGTTTGTATAACATGCATCGCAACCCATAGGAATACCTGTCAGTTTACCCATAAAGTGGTCCTCAAGGCCTGCTCTGATTACTTGTTTTGAATTGTAAAGATATTCTGGTCCGATGAAACCTACTACTGTATTCACAAGGAATGGTTTGTAACGTTTTGCAAATCCATAGCATCTTGCTTCCATCACCACTTGGTCTGCATTGTGGTGTGCTTCTGAAGAAAGTTCTGAACCTTGTCCTGTTTCGAAGTACATCACGTTTGGTCCTGTTGCAGTTCCTTCTTTGAGGGCAAGATCATATGCTTCTTGAATCGTTGCTGCATTAAAACCAAATGCTTCATTACCTTTTTCTGAACCTGCGATAGATTGGAAGATCAGGTCAGTAGGTGCACCTTTACGGATCGCTTCCATTTGTGTGGTAACGTGTGCAAGTACACAGTTTTGAGTAGGAATCTGATATTTTTGTTTCACTTCTTCAAAACGTTTGAGTACACGGGTTACACTCTCTACAGAGTCATCTACTGGGTTGAGGCCAAGTAATGCATCCCCACATCCATAAGTGAGGCCTTCAAGTAATGATGCTAAGATACCATCAGGATCATCTGTTGGATGGTTTGGTTGTAGACGATTTGAAAGTGTGCCGCACTCTCCAATAGTTGTATTACAAGTTGCGATAATCTTGATTTTTTTAGCGCCGTAGATAAGGTCCATATTTCCCATGATTTTTGCTACAGCAGCTACCATCTCTGAAGTTAAACCTCTTGAAATACGTTTAATATCTGCACCTGTAGTATTTTCATCAAGAATCCACTCTCTGAGATCAGATACTGTCCAGTTTTTAATTTCATTGTAGATTTTTTCGTTGACATCATCTTGGATGATACGTGTTACCTCATCCATTTCATATGGTACAGCTGGATTGTTGCGTAGATCAGAGAGTAACATATTTGCTACGACCACTTTTGCTGCAACACGCTCTTCTGCTGACTCTGCTGCAAGACCTGCTAACCTATCTCCAGATTTTTCTTCATTTGCCTTAGCCATCGCATCCATTACTGACTTGAACTGATAAGTATGGCCGAATAATTGTGTTTTTAAAATCATCAAAAAGCCTCCTTCCATTAATTAAAAACTAAAGTTTTGACAACGACAGGTAGTACATTGCCATCTGCAACAGGACTACCGATATCGATATAGTCACCATTATCAACTTTGACACTATCTAGGCAAATAACATCCTTTTTGTATCCAAGCCTAAAGTACAGTGCCTGACCAAGTACTTTTGCCATGTCCTGATCCACAATAATAATCAAAGGAAGCTCCCGTTCTATGAGTTCTTGCATACCCGCTGCAAGTCCCTCTGCATAGACTTCTACTTCTTTGAATGATGGGTTTGCTTTACCATCTATAGCAATAGCAACCCTTTGCAAATCTTCTTCCTCTAACTTAAACCAATTGAGTTTTTCTTTGATTGCCTCAGCAAGTACCCTAGCACCGCCTTGTTCATCTTCTTTGGCAAGTTTGAGAATTGGCAAATTCTTGATTGGGAACGTATTACTTGTATAGGTGATGGTACTACCACTTACTTCCGTTGTATGGGAGCCAGCCCCTACTACAGTCGCGCGGATTGTCTCAGCCGAACGCACAAGTGTGAGTTTGGTACAAAGATCTGATTTCTTGATGGCCTGCCCCAGAAGGATCCCAATATCACCATATTTGAAATGGTCTTCTATTGGCCCATCATAATATACATAGTCAGCAACCCCACCTGAGAAAGATATACAGGCAATCGGGTCATCTAAACCTATGGATTTGTTAGTAATAATCAGATCAAAGAACTCGCCTTTCGGCTTTAATCCTACACTCTGTTCTAAAAGCGATACCATAATCTCTACAACTGGTGCGATATTCGTTACCGTTGCAACCGTCCCTATGTCTAACCCTAAGTTTTTCTCCCTTATTATTTGAGCAATCTTAGGTGAAATATACGTGATCTTATGAGTATCTGTATCTATTTTTATGAGACGCCCACCAATATCTAGACAACCTGTCTGGCGTACATCTCCTCTTGTGAACAATGCCAAGTTGCTAGTACCACCACCAATATCAAGATTGACAACACTTGTACTATACTCTTTAGAGTAAGTATGTGCCCCTGCACCTTTACCTGAGATAATGCTCTCTAGGTCCGGCCCTGCTGTGGCTACCACGAAGTCTCCTGCAAATCCGCTTAGTGTGCTGAGCACTTCCTGTGCATTTTGCTTACGTGCCGTCTCTCCTGTGATGATGACAGCGCCAATATCAATATCTGCCTTGGCGATACCCGACTTAGCATATTCTTTTTCAATAATCCGTTTGACCCCTTCACCATCAATTTCTCTCAGAGAAATGAGAGGGGTAAAATAGATATCACTACGGTAGATAATCTCCTTATCTACAATGACGATTCTTGGAACACTGAAGCTTGATGCCATATTTTCAATGATTAATTTTGAGAATATCAGCTGAGTGGTGCTAGTTCCAATATCAATACCCACACTGATTAGTTCTTCTCTCATCCGCCCGCCTCCCTATGACTTCTGATTTCCTAATGCTTCATCAAGATAAGCAAAAAGTTCTTCAATGCCTATCTCTTTGATGGTGTCAACCTTGAAGATGCGGCTCACACCTGCCATCTTCAATCTTTCTTCTAGCCGCTCAATATGACGCGGATCTTTTACCTTAGCAATCTTTGTGATAATTCCAATCACATCCCTAGCAAAAGTTCCTGCAAACCCTGGTGCGAGATAGCACTCTTCTTCCGTTCCATCTGCTACAAGTGCAATGATTTTGGCATCAACTGCGGTAGTAATCAATGCACTGTAGTAGTTTCTGTTTTCAAGATACTCCCCCGGAGTATCTATGGCATTGTCATATATTTCTATTGATTGGGTTTTTTTATACTTGATTTCTAGCTCACCGAGCTTTTGGCATAGGGTTGTCTTACCACACCCTGTCTTACCGATAAAGATGACACGTTTCATCAGGTCTTTGTGATCCTTGTACTTGCAAAACCTAATAAGTTACCTAAAACCTCAAGTATATCTTTTAGTGCGGCTTCTACGGACCCTACATCCCCTGTAATCACAAGAGAGCCACTAAACCTGTCAATAAACCCTATAGAAATATCTGCTGCCTTGCTTGCCACATCTGCTGCAATAATCGATCCCTCACTTGGTGTAATTGTCAAAATACCAATGGCATCTACCTTATCTACGATCAGCCCAAGTTTTTTGTAAATCTCAGCTGTAGGACTTGCTATGATGTGGGCAAGAGTCACCTGTTTACCAGGTACAAACTCTTGTATAATCCTTTGTTTACTATCTTCTAACATTCATTACCTACTCCTTTGATCCTAAGAAATCTTGGAAAGGATTTTTAGGACATCAGCAGCTGTTGCTGTTCTAGGATTTGTCTGAATACACGCATCTTCTAATGCAAGTTTTGCAATTTCATCCCTTACTTCATTGAAGGCAGCTGCTTCGATTTTGCACCCTCTTACAGTGGTTGGCATATTCATCGCTTTTTGCATAGTGACAATACGATGAATGAGATTCTTAACGAGCATCCTCACATTGCTTCCTGGTATTCCTACCACTTTGGCAACATGTGCATAGCGCTTCGCCGCTCTTGAATAGTTCCTGGTCTCAAACCCTTCAATCTGAGCATTGAAATCAATGACATGTGGTAGCAGGAGCGCATTCGTACGTCCATGTGGAATATGCAGTTTGCCACCTATGACATGGGCAATGGCATGGTTGATCCCCAGAGAAGTGAGGTTAAATGCGAGTCCTGCTAAGCAAGAAGCATTATGCATCTTTTCTTTGGCTTCCATGTCATTACTATCTTTGTAAGAGCGTTCAAGATAATCAAATACCAGTTCCACTGCTTTTTGAGCTAGCGCATCAGAGAAATCTGTAGCTTTCGTTGATACATACGCCTCTAATGCATGTGTTAAAACATCCATGCCTGTATCTGCCACAATTGCTGGCGGCACAGTTTTGACTAGTTCAGGGTCTAAAATAGCTACATCTGGCAATAATTCATCTGAGACCAGAGGGTATTTTGTTCCCTTTTGCTTGTCTGTGATCACAGCAAATGAAGTTACTTCAGAGCCTGTTCCACTTGTTGTAGGCACTGCAATAAACATCATTTCCTTGAGCTCACCAATTTTTTTGGCAAAGTCCATAATAGCTTTTGCCGCATCGATAGCAGATCCTCCGCCTAGTGCGATAATCACTTGTGGGCCGAACTGTATAACAGCCTCTACCCCCTTAACGACAAGTTCAATAGGTGGGTCTGGCACGATATCACTAAACACTGTGTAGTTGGTACCACTCAGATGGTCTGTGATTTTGCCTATTGTGCCTGACTTGACCATAAAAGGATCTGTTACGATAAACACTTTTTGACCTTTGATACTTTTGATATAATCTAGCGCATTTGGGCCAAACTCTATCTTCGTTTTGATTTCGAAAGTACTCATGTTTATCCATCCTTACCATGAAAATTTTGAAATTCTCATGATTATGCTATGGAGTTTTTGCTTTTTTATACTGTTATCCCTTTATTTTTTCATCATATTGGATTAAAATGAAACATAATGAAACTAAAGAAACAGGAGAGATCTTGCACATGTCAACTGAGATGAATACATCTAATTTTATAAGAAATATTATTATAGACGACCTCGAAACTGGTAAACATAAAGAAATCATTACACGTTTCCCACCAGAACCAAATGGTTATCTTCATATAGGTCACGCGAAAAGTATCTGCCTTAACTTCGGGCTCGGTGATGAATTTAAGGGGCAAACTAACCTGCGCTTTGATGATACAAATCCAGTCAAAGAAGATACTGAGTACGTTGAATCAATCAAAGAGGACGTAAAGTGGTTAGGCTTTGAATGGGATAGCCTGTTCTTCGCTTCAGATTACTTTGATCAAATGTACGCCGCTGCAGTCCTTCTTATCAAAAAAGAACTTGCTTACGTTTGTGACCTTACACCAGAAGAAATGAGAGAATACCGTGGTACACTGACTGCACCAGGTAGACCAAGTCCATATAGAGACCGTAGCGTAGAAGAAAACTTAGATTTATTTGACCGTATGCGCAAAGGTGAATTCCCAGACGGTAGCAAAGTACTCCGTGCCAAAATTGATATGAGCTCACCTAATATCAACTTCCGTGACCCTATTCTCTACCGTATTGCTCATGCAACACACCACAATACT
>JBOFIR010000139.1:0-5508 GCA_051650265.1 Cellulosilyticaceae bacterium | reverse complement strand
TTGAAATATTTTTAGTATAAAATTAAAGTTGACTATAAAAAATCATAGGAGTAAGATGGAAGTGACAAAAGTTTAACAGAAACCAGAGGGGGAGAGAGTAAACAATGTATATTATTTATTTTCTAGTATGTTTAGGTGCGTCCATATTAGGCGCAATTAGTGGTATTGGTGGCGGTGTCATTATCAAGCCAATACTTGATGCCATGGGTACCATGGACGTCTCAGCGATTAGTTTCTTATCAGGATGTACGGTGCTCAGTATGACAACAATGACCCTGTATCGTAATAGTAAAGCAGGGGTGAAGCCAGAGAAGAGTAAGGGGACAAGCTTGGCTATAGGTGCAGCGATTGGTGGGCTCCTTGGTAAACAATTATTTGATTGGGTCAAGATGATGAGTGGGAACCCTGAGATGGCAGGAGCTGTTCAATCCTTTACATTGGCACTTGTAACAGTTGGGGTACTTATTTTTACTCTGAAAAAAGAAAAAATTAAACCTTATACAGTAGAGGGCGTAGCTGTACCTGTATTGATTGGTTTCTTCTTAGGAACACTTTCTTCCTTCTTGGGAATAGGCGGTGGGCCAATTAATCTCATGATGCTCTATCTATTTTTTGGATTCAATTCAAAAGAAGCGGCAATCAATTCAATCTACATTATTTTCTTCTCACAAGGTACAAGTGTGATTCAGACACTGATCACGGGGGTACCAGAGTTTACGTGGGCCGCATTTATCATGATGATTGCAGGGGGGATACTAGGCGGAACAGCAGGTCCTATGATTTCGAAAAAGTTATCGCTTAAAGGCGTGGATAAAATTTATTTAGTGATGGTAGTAGGTATTATTCTAATCAGTATTTATAATGGTGTATCCTATTTAGGTATTTTCTAATTAAGAGAGGGAGTTAGTGATGAGTATATGTGCAAAATGCGGCCAAAAAGGCTGTTTAGAAAAGAATCCAGAAAAAATGCCAAAGGGTCTCTGTCCAAGTAGAAATGAAGCACTTCAAGAACAAGCAAAAGAGCTTCATACAGGCGATGACTTGCAGATGGCGATCCAGTCAGCTTTGGTAGAGTCAGAGGGTGATAGCAACTGGACACGCATAGAGGAAATTATTCAGTTTGCAAAGAAATGTGGTTTTGAGCGTATTGGGTTGGCATTCTGCACGGGGCTACATGACGAGGCAAAGACATTTACGAAAATATTAGAGCATCAGGGACTGGAAGTGGTATCAGTTGTTTGTAAAAATGGTGCGGTACTTAAAGGCTTCCTGGGGATTCCACAAGAAGAGAAAACCAGCTATGTCAAAGGGGATATCATGTGTAACCCTATAGGACAAGCACTTGTATTAAATGAAGCACAAACAGATTTGAATGTGCTCTTAGGTTTATGCGTAGGGCACGATACCCTCTTTATGCGTCACTCAGAGGCACCAATCACTGTCTTTGCAGTAAAAGATCGTGTATTATGTCATAACCCTGTGGGTGTTCTTTACCAAGCAGAAGGCTATTACAAAAAGAAATTATTTAAATAAAGTGAGACTTACAAAAATAGAGAGCAGAGAAAGCTCTCTATTTTTGTAAGTAAAAAGATGAGAAAGAAATGCTTTACCAATGCCCCTAAGCATGAGGAGCATGATATAATGGTTTAAATAAATGAACGAAAGGTGAAGCATACTATGAAACAAGAACATATCATTCAAGTGGATACAAAGCTCTGTATAGGGTGTGGGCTTTGTAAGAAAGATTGTCCAGTCAATAACATCCTTATGCAAGATAAAAAAGCTGTGATTAAAGACCAAGGTTGTATTAAGTGTGCCCATTGCGCAGCAATTTGCCCAAAAGCTGCTGTGACATTAACAGGATTTGACGAGGCACCTATTGCGCTTAGCTCACAACCTACATTAGATCCAAATGACTTATTAATGGCACTTAAAGCAAGACGTACAATCCGTCAGTTCAAAAACAAAACGGTACCATTAGAAATCGTGCAGCAGGTGATTGAGGCGGGGCGTGTCACGCCTAGTGCCAAAAACGCCCAAGATGTATCCTATATTATATTAGGTGAGGGTAAAGAAAAATATGAGGCAGTAGCCGTACAATTTTTCAGAAGAATGAAGCCTGCTATAAGCCTCGTGATGAAAAGTGCAAAAGAAGTAACAATAGATGAGGATTTCTTCTTTAAGAAAGCACCAGTTGTGGTACTAGTTGTAACAAAAGACAAGATTAGTGGCGCGCTTGCAGCGTCTAATATGGCATTGATGGCAGAGTCAAATGGCTTAGGCGTACTCTATAGTGGTTTCTTCACAATTGTAGCAAACCGTTCACGCAAGTTACGGAGTTTACTAGGCCTTAAATCAAAGGAAAAAGTGGTGACAACACTAGTGATGGGCTATCCAGATGTCAACTATAAGCGTACTGCGCAAAAGGAGTCAGCAGTTATCAACTATTTATAAGTACAGGAGTGCGTTATGGACCAAGCATGTCAAAGGCGATTAACAGAAATTACATCTAAGTTTAAAATATGCCGAAAAACATTGGCTGCACTAGGTGATGAGACACGGCAATTGATTTTGATTGCACTGCTAGAGGGTGAATTTAATGGCATTCGTGTGGGAGAGATCACAAAGAAAACACATCTTTCACGACCAGCTGTATCACATCACTTAAAAATCCTAAAAGAGGCAAAAATTGTGAATGTACGGCGTGAAGGGACGAAAAATTATTATTATCTTGATTCAAATGAATCCCAGTGGCAGACACTGACAGAACTGATCAATCTCATATTTGTGGGGGTACAACACATAGGTGAGGTAGATGAGCGTGGAATGGAACTTTAAAGAGATGTGTGTTAAGCTCTCCTATTACAGTAACAAGTTAGCACTGTAATAGGAGGGCTTATTTTATTGTAAAGTTTAATGAATTTCATAGTTATCTACTTTTGGCCTGTGATATAATAAGTACTATTATTGAATATGATAAAAAAAGTTTTACTAAGGGGGGGTTATGAAATGAGAATAGCAACTTACAATATAGCAGCTGGGCAGTATTGCAATCAGCAGCTCCAGGTCTTAAAAGAGCAGATTGAAAAGTATGAGGTGGACATAGTAGGTGTTCAAGAAGTAGACTACTTGACAGGTAGAAGTGGCAAAGTGGATCAGATCCAGGCTTTAAAAGGAAGAGAATCTGACTTTACTAAGTTTGATCAAGCCATCGCATTTGATGGCGGAAGCTATGGACTCGGAATGGTGTGCCAATTACCTGTTAGTGCTTCAAATTTTGAAAAACTTGAGAGTAAGAAATATGAGCAACGTATTATTCAGAAGTTTAGTATTCAAATAGGTGATCGTATAGGAAGCTTCTATAATACACATCTATCATTTGAAGACTCAAAAGTACGCGCCGAGCAAATGCACTATCTCAAAGACTTACTTGACCATGACACATCAGCTTTTCAAATTGTTACAGGAGATTTTAATATCGAGTCTATTGCAGAGTGGGCGCTGTTTCAAGAAGATTATCAGCTAGTTAATGGGTATGGGGGAATATGGCATGATACTTTCCCCGGGGATGATTGCATCACTCACCAGTTAGATCAAATCATATTGAGCAAGCACTTTAGTATTGCGCAAGTAGATGTAGTCAAAACAAACTATTCAGATCACTATATGTTATGGACAGAAGTCAGTTTGAATCAATAAAAAATATGAAAGACTTAAAGGAGGCGCAGGCACATCTTGTGTCTGCAACAAGACATGATAAGAGACATTGTAAAAGACACAGAAAGATTAGTACACAAAGCAGTGGAGGCAACGAAGGCGGATCTCTATGTGATTGATGATATGATCGATACGGCAAAGGCACATGAAGAGATCTGTGTGGGATTAGCAGCCAATCAGATTGGTGAGCGTGTACGTATTATTATTGTAAAGGTAGGAAAAACGTTTATCCCACTGGTTAACCCACAGATGATCAGTCATAGTCAATCCACTTATGAAGCAGAAGAGGCTTGCCTCTCTCATGAGGGGACAAAAAGGACAACACGTTATGGAGCGATAGAGGTAGCGTATCGCGATAGAAGCTTTAATAAGAAAAAACAAAAATTTAGTGGATTTGTGGCACAAGTGATTCAACATGAAATGGATCATTGTGAGGGCATTTTAATCTAAGGATAAAGTAGGGAAATTATGAAAGAACAGATTTATAGACGACTCATTGAGGAGAGCCCAATACCTTATATAGGCATCAAGTTAATACGGGACGAAGGTACGGAAGCTATACGCGTAAAGATATTAGATGTGAATAAGAGTTTTGTCTATACTTTTAAGAAGAGTGCGGAAGAACTCCAAAAAGCCCATATGCATGAAAAAATGGCTCCAGATGACTATAGAGATTTCCTTCAGAAGCTCCAAGAAGCAGATGATGATGGACACCATATATTCCGCTGTGATTATAAAGATGGCTATGTCTTAAATATCGAAGTATATACTTTTGGCGCAGATGAGTATCATCTGAGGGTAACACGGATTGGGCGGAGAAATAATGAACTAGGCAAACTAATTGAGCAGTCGCCTTTTGCAACTTGGGTGAAAGACCGTAATGGAAAATATATCGAGGTCAATAAACAGTTCCTTAAAATATTTAATGTCACATATGATGAGGTGATCGGAAAATGTGGTGAAGAAATATGGGAGGAACATAAGGCGCAGCACTTTAATGCAAGGCATCAACAGGTTATTCGGGAAAATGTTGTTCACAGGGAGACTGATATTATCAATGTCCCGCAACTCGGTGAACGCTACTTTGAAATGGTGCGTTGTCCTTATACAGATGAGACAGGTAATATCATATTAGGTGTCATAGGGTTAGCAATAGAGGTGACAGATAAAGTCAAGCTTAGGGAATCGATTGCGCGTAATGAAAAAAACTTTTTAGATATGGCCAACAACATCGATGAACTCATCATCATCAGGGATGAGAAAAAAGCACTTTATGTCAGTCCTTATTTTGAGACCCTGTATCAGTTTAAGCCAGATGCCTTATATGAAGATATGGAGAGCTGGTATAAACATTGGGATTTGGTGGAGTTCTTAGGTGAACCGGAGCCATATAGCTGTACAGAGATTGATCATGCGACTTTTAGAGTGGTGAAGCATGGGGTGATTGACAAATGGCTTCAAAGTAAATTTGTGCCTATATTTGATGAGCATGGCAATATGATTAAGAAGATTGGTATGATCAAAGATATCACAGATAAGAAAAAAATTGAAGATGATATCGATAACCTACGTATGGAGTTCTTCTCAAATATTTCACATGAGTTTCGTACGCCTATACAGATTATTATGAGTGCACTTCAAATGACTCAACATATTACGCAGAAATTAGATGATGAAATAAGAGAAGAGCTCCATAAGTATGAGGGGATTATTGCTCAGAATGGACGCCGGTTGATCAAGCTTGTCAATAACCTAATCGATACCACAAAGATTAACTCAGGGAACTTTGAA
>JBOFIR010000138.1:0-7214 GCA_051650265.1 Cellulosilyticaceae bacterium | reverse complement strand
TCAAAAAACTTTAAGTCTTCTTCCTTGAAAGTATTGTAACTTGTCATATGATAATCTACCTGTTCTTTTAGATCACCTACTTCTTGGTTGAAAATTTCATAGAAAGATGCTTCACCATCACAAGAACCACATGGGTTATTATAAAAATACTGAATTTCTAAAACCTCCTGCTGCTTAGGCATACTTTCTATGCCACTAACACGCCACATCACCAAAAGTATGGCGATCATGCCACCAAGAATCCACCCGAGTTTTTTCATCTTCATCGCCTCCCTCTATCCCTAGACCCTTTTATATTTTTATCAAAAGAGGCTAGTAACTTTACTAGCCTCTCCAATCAATTATTTTGTACGATCAAATGCTGCTTGGTGTACTTCCACATAACGTGTAACATTCAATGCTTCTAATTCTTTTTTGTATTTGTCCCACTCTGCATCATTATTAATATCTTTTGTACCTGTTACAAATGCCCCCATTGTTTCCTTGATATAGTCTAAGATTTGAGTTTGAAGTTGTGCTAAGCCATCTAACTCTTCAGGAAGCATATACATACTTGAAGGTAAATACTCTTTTTCAGCATAAGGTTCATAGAAATCTCTTGTTGCACTAAAGAGTTTTGCTTCTCCTTTATATGGTGCCATGTCATCTTCTGGGTTAAGTGCTTCACCCGCCCTTACGTCTGCAGTAAGATTTACTAAAGCAACGTTTGGCATTGCAGTATTTTGCTCCCCTGTTTGTGGCTCTTTTTGAATTTTACTCCATTTGGCTTGCTTCCCATCCAATCCTAAGTATCCCTCTGGTGCTGCTTCCCACTCTTCGCCTTGAACGCCATAGTTCGAGCACATTGTAACTTCTGGATTATAAAGTGAATCTACCCATTTAAAGAGTAATTCTGGATTTTTTGCTTTGTTTGTAATCACAAAATGTCCTGAATAAATGCCCCCTGGTGCAGTAATCGTTGTACGTACGCCTTTTGGTCCTTCAAGTGGACTGAGTGGTTGATACATTTTGTATCTACCAAGTGCTTCACTACCCTCTGTATCTCCAGCTGTCGCACCGACACCAACACCAATTACTGGTACATCACTATTTGCTAAGGCTAACATTTCTTGTGAAGGTTGTGTTAAAGATGTGGATTCAATCAAACCATCTTTCATCATCTGATTGATAAATTGAAGTCCCTCACGCCACTCATCTGTTAATGGTGCAAAATAAACTTTTCCATCCTTCACACCTAGTCGTTTGCCATAATCATTGTATACAAATGAATTCATGAGGAAATCAATAGGATTTGCATTCCATCCATTTGTAGAACCAATCATCCCAATTTCATCTGCTTTTCCATTACCATTTGGATCTTGTGTTTTAAATGCTTTTAATACCTCTACTAATTCAGTTGTCGTCTCTGGATATTTGAGTCCTAACTTATCTAACCAGTCTTGGTTAATCCATGCCTTTCCAGGATACATACAGTGATAACATTCATTGATACGTGGTAAGGAATAAATATTACCATCTGGTGCAGTGATTGCAGCTGGGAGCTGATCTTGCTGTTCAAATACTTGCTTAGTATAGTAACCATATTTTTCAATCAAGTCATTTAGAGGAATGATAATCCCTTGTTGGCCATAAGTTACTTCATCCTCCTTGCTAAATCCACCCATCAAAAATGCATCAGGTAAGTTGCCTGTTGCTAACATCAGGTTCTTCTTCTCTTTGAATGATTCCTCTGGTATTTGCTCATAGTTCACTTTAATATTGGTTTTTTCTTCATACCACTTAGTGAACTCATTGCTATTTAAATCAAGTATGTATGCCGTATCAGGTGCAGTAATAGAAATCTCTTGTTTTTCTTTTACAATAGGGAAAGTCCCTAGCTCATTGTATTCAACTGCTGCAGCCGCTGCCGCAGCATCTTTTGAATCCGTCTTCCCCGAGCATCCAGTAGCCGCCATGGATGTTAAAATTGTTAAAGCAATAAAAGTTGATACAAGCTTCTTATTCATAATCTACCCCCATATAATTTATTTTTTTAATTTAGTTTTAACCTTTGATCGCACCAATCATGACACCTTTTACAAAGTGCTTTTGAATAAATGGATACAGGATCAACATTGGTAAACTTGATACAACAATAACTGAGTATTTGATCAGCTCTGCGAGACCCTTTTGCTGTTCCATACTTTTAACATCCATCATCATTTGTGAATCAAATTGGTTTTGAACTAAAATGTTTCTTAAGATAATTTGTAATGGATATAATTCCTTATCTGATAGATAGATCATTGGTCCAAAATAAGAATTCCAGTGCCCTACTGCATAAAACATCACAAGTACAGCAATGATTGGTTTTGAAAGTGGTAGCACAACACTTACCAAAAATCTAAAATCTGAGCAGCCATCCAGTTGGCCTGCTTCAAACAAATCCTCTGGAATCGTTGTTTGGAAAAATGTTCGTGCAACAATAACGTTGTATACACCTACTGCCCCTGGCAGGATTAATGCCCAGTAAGTATTATAGAGATTTAGGTTATTGATCAATATGAATGTAGGGATTAATCCCCCTCCAAAGAACATCGTAAAAGTGAAGAATAAAGTAATCGCACCTTTACCATATAAAGTTTTTCTTGATAGTGGATAAGCTGCCATAATGGTTATAATAACCTGTACCACCGTACCTAGCACTGTGATATAAATGGCATTCACAAATCCTCGCATGATATCTGGATGCTTAAATACAACTTCATAGCCACGTAAGGTAAAGTCTACTGGCCACAACCATACCTTTCCACTACTTACAGCCTGTGGGTTACTAAAAGATGCACTTACTACATAGATCAGAGGATAGGCTACTAAAATCAGCACACTCCAAAGAATCATTGCATTAATTACCATAAAGATTTTATCTCGCCTTGACTCATTCATTCGTTTTTTTCTCGCTTTGATCATAGCTCTTCCCCCTTACCACAAGCTGGTTTCCCCTATTTTTTTCGCAACCTTATTGACAATCACTAATAATATGAAGTTAATCACTGAATTAAATAAACCTACTGCTGCTGAAAAACTATACTGTGCACTCTCAAGACCCATTCGGTAGACAAAGGTTGAGATGACATCTGATGCTGGCATATTTAAACTATTTTGCATGAGCAAGATCTTCTCATAGCCAACGCTCATCACACTACCAAAATTCATAATAAGGAGTATTGTGATGGTTGGTAAAATCCCTGGTATATTGACATGTAAGATACGTTGCCATCTGGTCGCACCATCTACAATTGCCGCCTCATGTAACGTCTGATCAATACCTGCCAAAGCTGCTATATAGATAATAGAACTGTATCCCATCCCCTGCCATACACCAGTCCATACATAGATAGATTTGAACCACTCTGGCTTTGCCATAAAGTCTACAGGTTGTCCACCAAACAACTGAATGAATTGGTTCAGTATCCCTGAACTTGGAGATAAAACTAATAAAATAATACCTACCATGACAACTGTAGAGATAAAATGTGGTGCATAGGTAATCATCTGCACTGTCTTCTTAAACTTTGTACTTGTACATTCATTAAGCGCTAGTGCCAATATAATCGGAATTGGAAAACCCGCTATGATTGAATACAAACTAATGCTTAACGTATTCCAGATCAGCCTAGAAAACTGATGCGAATTGACGAAATTAGTAAAATGCTTAAAACCTACCCACTCACTTCCTGCGATCCCATATGACGGAATATAATCTTTAAAAGCTATCTGTAACCCGTACATTGGCCCATATGAAAAGATAGCTACTAATACAACTGGAACTAACAGAATAACGTAGAGTTGCCAGTGCCTCATAATTCTTCTTTTCACTTTTGTAAATTTTTCTTTAAAGCTCAGCTGGGTACTTTTTTCGAGTATAAGCGTCGTATTTTCAACTTGAATATTCTCTCTTATCATTGTTACTCCTCCCCCTAATCTCCCTATTCTTCTGTCCGTATCAACCTCTAAATATCATTCAGCTTGCCCACATCTTCGTCCCTACCTCAGATGATATTTGTTGATGTTTCTTAACTTTACCTCCTATTACTTTTATTTTTTAGTTATTTTTAATAATACTTGTTGTTTATATTTTATATTATTTTAAATATTTTTATAATTTACTATTTTGTTTTCTTACTATCCTATATTGCTTTTGCCATAGTTTAAACAAAAAAATCCAACTCAAACAAATGCTTAAGTTGGATTTTTTTGTCTTTTTCTTTTTTTGCTACACGAAGCCTACTCTTTGATCCAGTACTTCGTTCCCGTTTGATCTCTCTCCATAAATCCATACTCAATCAAGGCACGACGTAGCAAAACATGATCACTATAAATACGTGTGAGCATCAAGTTGACTTCATGCTCATTATAGCTTCGCCCCTTCTTGAAGTTTTTACTGATTGCCTCTAATACAACAATCTTGCGCTTCTCTTTGGCTGGGTAACTCTTGAGTGATCCCGTCTCATCCATATAACTTCTTATGATCTTCTCTTTTTCTGCTTCAGTTGTATTGTAGCGATCATCCACCATCGTTGCTGTTTTTGATGTGCTATGGAGCACTGTGTCTTCTACTTGCTGCATCGATTTGTCTTGATCAGCCTCTACCAGCTCCATCATCGCTAAGAAAAGCTTGGCCTGCTTCTCCTTCTCTCTGAGTCTATACTTATGATTTCTCACTGTAGATGGATGAATCCCCATCTTTGCTGCAACTTCTTTATCATCTGCACTCTCAATCAAATATTGTAAAAAGTCTCTCTGTACATCTGTAATTCCTAAAAAGCTGCGATTCATCTGCATCATATAACGAAGCATTGAATGATGCTGCTCTTGAATATGCAGTGTGATCATCTTTCTCGCATCAAAAAAACGTGCTTCAAAAGGAAAGACTTCACCCTTTACGAATTTTTCACCGCATATGATACATTGGTAATACACGTCTTCCTCGATGTAACCCCTCTTAATCTCTTCTACTGTTGCATTCCAGAACAACTCATTAATATTCTCTTCCATCATATCCCCTCCTTTTTAACTCTATTATAATAAATGACCCGTTAAATATCAAACATTTTAATCTTATGTTTGTGTTTTTATATTCTTTAAATCATTATGTTTGCATTTTCACTTGATTCCTTTCCATCTAGGAGCCTTGAATTTTTCATATAAAAAAGCTGTATCCATTAGTTTTTAAAGGATACAGCTTTTTTGTTGCAGTTCAAAATGAAACGACTACTTTATTTTAACTTAAACTTTTTAATAAGCGATTCGAGCACATCTGTTTGTTCTGACAAATAATTCATAGCAGCTGCTATTTCTTCTATGGCCGCTGTTTGTTCTTCCATTGTTGCCGTATTTTCTTCTGCTTCATGTGCTGTATTTTCTATCACCTCAGTAATTCCAGACATCGCTTTTTGCATCATAGCCACAGCCTTATGCATATGATCCGTCTCTTGTGTCACTTCTTTTGCCTGGCAAGCTACTTTCTCTATAGATTTACGAATCACCTCAAATATATTTTCGATCGCTTCAAGGGATAGCTCTTGCTCCGAGACAGCTTCCTGTGTCCCCTTTACATCTTCCCCCACATTTTGAATGTAGCTCTGCACATCTGTGATCAATTTGCTGATGGTTCCTGTATGCTGCTTGGATAAGTCAGCTAATTTTTTAATTTCATCTGCAACGACCGTAAAGCCTTTTCCTGCCTCTCCCGCTCTTGCAGCTTCGATACTTGCATTCAGAGATAACAGATTAATTTGATCTGTAATGCCATTAATAAATACAACTACATCTCCAATTTCTTTTGATCTCAATTTAAGCGCTGTTATGGTTTCTTCTACACGTTCTGTTGCACCTTTTGTCTCATCCATTTTGGTTCGTTGCATCTGAAGTGTATGCATTCCTTGATCAACCACTTGCTCTGTATTGTCGACCTGATCCTCACTTTGTCTCATATGCTTGATAACCCTATCTATCCCATCTACTACTTTTACCATCGATTCATGGCTTTCTCTTACTTGGGTACTTTGATCTGTTGCACCTTTTGCGATCTCCACCATCGTATGTGAGATAATTTGAGATGTTTCATTCATAGCTGTTATCCCTTGATTAATCTTGTATGAAGAACTACTTACAACATGACTTATTTCTTGACTTTCACCTAATAACCTCTGTATGTTATCTAGTACCTCATTGAACCTCATGGTGATCACACTCAGTTCATCTTGACTTACTACCTTACCCCTGACAGTAAGATCTCCGTCAGCAGCATGCTTCATGACCCAATCCAACTCTGCGATAAATCTTGTGATATTTTTATATGTCCCTCTTATCACAAAAGCAAATACACTAATGAGCCCTAAACTTCCTATCGCAATTATAGCTAGTTTGATATTCACCCATTTTATATCTTGGCGCTCCTGTTTGAGCATCTGATTCATTCTATCTTCTGTAAAGTCTTGTATTTGCAAGACCAATTGATCCATATCTTCCGTTGCCTTACGGTCAATCCCTCTTACCAAAGTATCTACTACACGGTAACTATTGACATCTGCAGGGTTATAACTTTTTATTGCCTGCTGATAGGCTTGATAGAGTTGTTGATGTGTTTGTATGAGTTCCTCTACCAAAGTCACATCACATTTTAGCTGGATCATCCCCTCTTCCAACTCTGCTAGTTGCCCCTGCACATTTTCCTGCTGCTCGCAGAACGATTGGTAGTATTTTTCAAAGTCCTTCTGATCATTGCCTCTAAGCAATGTGTTTTTCCATTCTTGTACTTGAATTTTGAAATTCACTTGAGTTTGCCTGACATCATCCACGATTTGGGTATATGTAAGGATTTCGTTTAAGTTTTGCTGATTTTTGATGCTAGATAATCCAAACTGACTCCACGTAAAGCTACTTATTCCTATAATAAACAAAGTTATAAATACGATAAGCGCTCCTAATTTCGTACCAATTCCCTTACTTTTTTTCATATGATTAGATCTCCACTTTTGTAATTGTATTAACTAAACTAGAGTATATTATTTCATTAATATTTTCAACCCCATTACAAATACAAAGTTCTTTTGTGTGATTCCTTTCTTCCAAATCAAAAAAAGCTTTCCATTAAGTATTTTTAGTATATACTCTAACCTCATGATCATAGGCCTTTGCATCTATGATCATACCTTGATATCTATCTGACC
>JBOFIR010000137.1:0-7100 GCA_051650265.1 Cellulosilyticaceae bacterium | reverse complement strand
TTACTACAAATACAAAAGCAGTAAAAAGGATACTTGCCATAAGATTGATCTCCCCTAGCATGACAATCACCGTATTGGCTACATAGATTCCTACTATCCCATGAATCACAGCCAATAGGAGCGGTACCATAAAATAAATTGCGATCTGCATATAAAGTGTACGGTTGATGACAGCCTCATCTACACCAAGCTTTCTCAGAAGGTCATAGCGCACCTTATTATCCTCAGACTCCGTCAGTTGTTGCAGTGCCAAAATCGCTGCACTTGTGATCAGTAGGATAATCGCAATATACACAGTCAGATAGGTCATGATTGCTGATAACCCAACACTCGCATCATAGGCCATTTCTCTTGTCATGGCACTTATACTAATATCTTCATCTCCAGCGACATGCTCGGCAGCTTCCATCTGTGCCATCAGGTCTGATACAAATCTCTCTTCTAGTTCTGGTGAGCGATAGTTCAAATTGACAATGCGTGTGCCCATCTCTTCTTTTTGGAGGAGCTCATCTGCCACTACCATGATGATCTTGTTGTCCCCTGAAAGCTGTACATAAAGTGTATGTTCCAAGAAGCCATAAGGCCTTAGAGTGACCGCTCCATAGTTGAGTGGCATCCCTTGTTTCATATAATCCTTGAGAATGGGGATCAATTCACCATAGATACAATTGAGTGCATACTCATCCCTCCCAAGTGTGATCAGTGTCCCCCCTTGCAGCGTTACCGCTTTGTTGTAATCTGACAAGGCCATGACTTCAATACGCTTGCCTGCTAACCCCCTTATATGTTGAGAGTACTCCATTTCCTCTTTTCCTACATAGAAGGTGCCATAAGCAATATCACTTTGATAAAGGGTAACATCTACAATAGCATCTGAGTACGCCTCTAAGTCCACATTCATCTTTCTGAGTTGCGCCTGAATATCCACACGTGTCACATCCGGCTGCCTTGAGTCCCGCTTCCACACAAAACTCACATCATACGGGGTAAGTTTCTCCAATTGATTGGTCATCGATTGATTCATCGCAATCCCACTTGATAGTGTGACAATCGTCACTGCCAACATCAAACAGACAAATGTCATGGAGACATAGGTCGTATTGATCTTGCTATTGATTTGCCGAAAGATAAACATATTGAGTTCATTAAAATAAAGTTTCTTGCAACTCTGCATCACCTTGAGCAAGAACCCTGAAAGCGACATAAAGAATAAAAAGGTCCCTACAAATGCAAAGATAAATGCCATATAAAACTGCGCATCTATATTCATCAATCCATTATTAATAATGAAGCTATAACTTGTTACGAGACTGACTATCGCCACTACAAAGAGCACTACAGAAACCCATAAGTTCTTGACTACAGGTGCTTCGTTTTTCTTGCTCGCATAAAGCAGGTCTATCAGTTGACATTTAGAGATAGCGACCACATTAAAGAGCATCGTCACACCATAGATAATGACAAAACACACCAATGACTTGATGAGCCCATTTTGTGAAAATACAAATTGAAATGCCACCATCTGCGCACCAAAAAGCTGCGCTGTAAAGACTGACAACGCCTGAGATAAGAAAATCCCAAGTACCAATCCCACGATAAGAGAACAGATCCCGATCATGAGCGTCTCAAGGACTAGAATAAGTGAAATCTTTCCCTTCTCCATTCCCAGTGTCATGTACAGTCCCAGTTCTTTTTTGCGTCTCCTAATCAAAAATTTATTGGCATACAAAATCAAAAATCCAAGTACTACTGCTACGAAGATCGATAGATACCCTACCAAGCTTGCAAGATTTTGCATCATCAAATCTGTGGCCTCTGAGACAATCATCATTGCCTTTTGGCTCTCGATGGCATTGAAAATATAGAATACACACACGCTGAGTGTTAGTGTGAGAAAATAAATGGTATAGTCTCTAAAGCTCTTTTTGACATTGTTAAAGGCCAGCTTAAAGTACATGATCACTGTCACCTCCTAGGAGGGCTACCACTTCCATAATCTTACCAAAGAACACCTTGCGGCTATCATTACCCTTCACCAGTTCGTTGAAGATTCTACCATCCTTGATGAATAGGATACGCTTGCAGTAGCTGGCAGTAAAAGCATCATGGGTCACCATGAGCACTGTGGCGCGCTCCTCTTGATTGAGTACTTCAAAGCGCTCAAGGAGCATCTTTGCAGACTTAGAATCTAACGCCCCCGTTGGCTCATCCGCCAGAATCAGACTTGGCTGCGTGACGATGGCCCGTGCACTTGCCACACGCTGCTTTTGTCCCCCTGACATCTGGTAAGGAAACTTCTCTAGCACATCTTCAATCTGAAGCTGCTTGGCTGTCTTGGCGATCCGCGCACTGATCTCCTGATGAGGTACTTTCAGCACAGTGAGTGCCATAGCAATATTCTCATAAGCTGTCAGCGTATCTAGCAGGTTAAAGTCCTGGAAGATGAAGCCCAGATGCTCTCTTCTAAACTTCGCTAACGCCTTTTGTCTGAGCTGTGTCACGTCTTTTCCCTTGAGGATGATCTGCCCTGATGTGACTGTATCTATAGTAGAAATACAATTGAGTAGCGTTGTCTTACCACTTCCCGAAGCCCCCATGATCCCAATGTATTCCCCTTCCTCTACCTCAAAGCTGATCTCATGAATTGCCTTGGTCACATTACCTTTGTTGCCATAATATTTTTCTATGTTTTTTACTTCCAAAATTGTTTGCATCACATTCACCTCTTTCTTTGAGCTTAGTATAGCGTACTCACAGTACCCCTTCCTTAGCTTTATGTGACACCTACCTTACATCTTTGTAAGGTTTTCTTTTATGCTTCAAAGAAGACCCGTTTATCCTTCGGAAAGATGAGTTGCACTGTCGTTCCTTTTCCTTGCTGAGATTGAATATTTATCCCCAAGTTCATTTTTTTACAGAGTTTTTTGCACAGATAAAGTCCTATTCCTGTGGATTTGGCATAGTTACGCCCATTTTCCCCTGTAAATCCCTTATCCCAGACGCGTCCCATATCTTGCACGGGAATGCCAACGCCATTGTCTTCTATATTCAAGATGACTTGTGAATCATTGTCACACGCCCAGATGTGTAGGCTCAGAGACCCTTGGCGATACTTCAGGCTATTACCCAATATCTGACCCAGTATAAATCCTACCCACTTCACATCTGCTAACACCTGATACTCTAAGTTTTCAAGCTTCACAGTCGTACGTGTCTCAATGATCTGACGTGCCTCCTTCTTGATGGCACTTCTCACCAACTCTTCTAGACCCACTTCCTTGATCATATAATCCTTCTCCACAGAAGTACTCCGTGCATAAAAAAGTGCCTGCTCCACATACTGCTCCACCTTGTTATTTTCCACAAGAATCTTACTCGTCAGCTCACTCTTGTTGTTCTCACACATCAGCGCCGTACATGCAAGAGGCATCTTAATCTCATGGATCCATGTCTCAATATAGTCTTTGTACTCCTCTTGTAGCAACCGATACCGCGCCACCTCATCATTCATAGACTTTCCCATTAGCCTCAGTGCTTCCCACCAAATCTTGCCCTCTTCAAATTCAGGTTCATCGATGAGCTCACTCACAAGTCGCTTCTGATCTAGATTTTCAAGAACCTCCTGCAAGCGGTTATAGTAATGTCTCTTGCTCAGATAATCACTCAGCAGCGCACCTCCTTGAAGCAGTACCATCCCCATACATACAAAGAGTATCCCATACAAATTTACATGAAATACAGCAAGGAGTGCTGCCACAAAGAGCACTGTGAGCATCTGAAAAAGACAAAAGAGCCATCTATCCTTTAGAAATTTCCTCAGACTCATACCATATATCCCTGTCCTCTCTTCGTTACAAGAAATCCCTCTACACCAATCTCCTCCAGCTTCTTACGTAAGCGGTTGATATTCACTGTTAGCGTATTATCATCAATAAACTCATCTGATTGCCACAGCTCATTCATGATCTCATCTCTTGAGACAATACTCCCCTTACAGCGTAGCATCAGTGTGAGAATACGCTGCTCATTCTTCGTTAGTTCGCGTTCCTTGCCCTCATAACTCACCACACCGCTTGCAACATTGAGCGTCACCCCTTTGTGACTAAGCACTTGCAGTGGTACGCACTCTGATGTTCGTTTCAATACCGCACCAATATGCGCCAATAGAATCTGCGTATTGTACGGCTTGGTAATAAAATCATCTGCGCCAAGATTCATACTGAGTAGTTCATCCATATCACTATTGCGACTTGTCACCACGATGATCGGCACACGCGACTGACTACGCACCTCTCGGCATACATAGTAGCCATCATAGTGTGGCAAGTTGATGTCCAAAAGCACCAGATCCACACCTTCTCTCAGGATCTTCTCTACCACATGTTTAAAATCATCCGTATGTACACACTCATGCCCATATGATGTAAGAAGATAACTCAGTTCCTCTCTGAGCCTCATATCATCCTCTACTATAAAAATCTTCGCCACCGGCGCCACCTCTTTCCGCTATCAATACTATTTGTCTAGATTATAGCCCAATTTGGTGCAAATTAGAAAGCACCAGTGTAGCTTACACCGGTGCTTTTGACTTACTTTATGATTTCATCTCTTAAAACTTATATAACAACTATTACTTTTTATGCTACTGTTACCATGCCATTAGCCTCAACTGCCCTCTTATATCTAAATTAGCTATCTCTTCCTATTAATCCTTTTATCATTATGCTATAATATTCCAGTAAACATAAAAATACCGTGCACGGGTGGCACGGGGGTTGTAGGTTTACCTCCCTTGAGGCTTTGAGATAGTAAAGAACTATGTCACAGGCGATAGGGGGTGTTATGAATGGATATTGTACCAATGATAATCATGGCTATACTCATCATTGTATGTCCACGAAAGGGAACTTTCGTCAATACATTTAAACTAAAAGTTGGATGTATCGAATTAAATATGAGTACAAAGGAAAAGAGTGTCCCACCCAACGAAAGTGAACACTCTAATCATAAATAAAACTATTAGTTAACTATTCATAGCCCCGAAAAATCAAAAACCTTCAGGGAGCATTAGTGTTTGCCGCACTAGTGCTTTCTTTAATTATATTATAACATAATCGTTATTAAAATAAACCCTTATCTCGTTAAATAAATGCTTTAGCTATTTTCTTATATCTCATTTTTACACATTATTTATTTTGTTACCTTAAAGCTATCTTGTAAAACACCATCTACTGTATAGGCATTGACTGCTATCGCATCTTTGCTCACTTCAAATCCCATAAACATCTGTTGATAATCTTGCTGATGAATCTTGTGATAAGGTCTTTCTTTGACATCATAGAACTTGTACCCAGCTGTATTGCCGAGCAAATAGACTGTTCCTTCACCATCCGCTACTTCTTCGCCACCTTTGAGTGGTGCTGTACGAATATAAGTATGGTCATGTCCTTGTAGTACAATATCAATCCCCAGTTCATCAAACACAGGCACCATGAGTTCACGATAGTCTACGAGGTCGCGTTTTGATAAATAAGGCCCCTTGTGTAAAGTGACAATATTCCATCTCTTATTGGCTGCCTTCACATCTTTTTTGAGCCATTCCATCTGCTCTTCTAGTTCATCCATACTCACTTCTGTATTAAGACTTGCAAAGTGCACATCGCCATAGTTGTAAGAATAGACAGTCTCTGACTGACCACCTTGACCATTAGTAGGTAAGTTAAAGTGATCCTGGAAGCGTGTGATCCCATCAATCTCTCCGCTTGTATACGCTTCATGATTACCAACCACGGGCATCATAGCGAGATCTTTGAGTGTACTACTTGCTGGATTGAGATACCACTTCCATTGCAACTCATGATAAGCTTCATTCACATGATCGCCTGCATGGATCATGAACGCTGCATCTGGGTATTGTGCCAACGCTTTTTCCAACGTATTGGCGCCAATCTCACCATCTGCGACACTTTTTCCTTGTGTATCTGTACCATAAACAAAAGTAAATGCTTCTGTATTCTTTGCCTCTGTTGTAAAACTTCCCATTTCACTCCATGCATTTTCCTTGGCACTTCCTACACGGTAGCTGTATGTCGTACCTGGCTTTAATGTATTGAGCGTCACCTCATGTACCATACGATCGCCCATACTTGTCTTTACAGTTCGGTTTGTCCCTTGTATATTCTTTGCTTTACCCGCTACAAAGTCTTTACCCTCCACCAATTGGAGTACGCTGTCTTTCACTTCTGTGTTGGTATACCAGTTGAATCCTCGCGTTGTCTTGGCATCTTGTCCAAGGGTCATCGTTAACTCTGAAGGTGTTGTTGTATCCCGCTCTACCTCTGCTTTGATCGCTGCTGTAAGCGCATCATCATCAGATACTTCCCCTTTGTTCCCAATCGCTCTGATGACAAATTGGTATGCCTCTTCCTCATCAAGGTCATCAAATATCAAAGTGTTTTGTCCCTTTGGCACAATCACAGGTACAATTTTATCTTTTGTTTCATAAACAAGCGTTGCTACACGATCATCCGCAACCTCATCCCATGTCAACGTGATGATCCCCGCTTCTTTTGCTACCGCCAAAGACCCTGGATTTTTTTCTAAAGCTGGTTTGACTTCCCCTGCAAAAGTAACTACACTCCCTAGACTGATTACTGCCCCTAAGCCGAGTGCCGCCCACTTCATACATCTTTTATTTAATTTCATCTCCCTACCCCTTTGTCAGCATGTTTTATGAGTTCCATTGTAAGCGGCCTACATTAAATACGTATCAAAATAAAGTTAAATCTCTATTAAATCATTTTGCTTGTACTTCCTTCTTCCCCACAAATAAAAGATGATTACTATGCCCTAACATCTCTGGTTTTTCACAACAATAATAATGGTACTTCAAATATTGATTGTAACTATAATCATCCATGGTATTTATTTTTTCAGCAAGTAATTCACTTACTCCATCTGATGCTACCGCGTTTAAAATAGTGATCCCACCTTTTTGAAGCATCGCTCTCGCCTCATCTACTGTACAAAAGACAAACGGAAAATCCTTTAATTTAAAGGTATCATGATTGTACTCATTGCCCTTAAAGAAATCTTGATTA
>JBOFIR010000136.1:0-20204 GCA_051650265.1 Cellulosilyticaceae bacterium | reverse complement strand
CTCCCTCTCATTTCATCAATCGTGCTAATCGATGCTTTACTGGAAATAAGCGTGTGTTTGATTTTTACAAATCATATAATGAATTGTAATACAATTTCGTTATTTTATCAAGCTTTTCGTAACAACTTTTTCTTCCAATTTTTGTTTTTTCCTTTTCAAAGGCTCATTAATCCCTTGTTTTTCAATGGTTTTTATAGTTTTTAGCGTGTTTTCCTCCTTTCTCAACTTAATACTTATGTAACAATTAATTAATAATATACTTATGCTACAGACCTATTTTTTAGTACTAACTTTTATATAATTTTTTATTATTATCTATTTTTTATACCATTTTATATGTTTTTTATACACTAGTTTACTTTTTTTCTTCATAAAAAGCACATATAACTTAAACCATAAGTTTAGTAATACTAATCTCTTTTTTCTTTTCTTGTTTTCTCATACAAATTCTACAATTTAACATTTATGCAACAAAAAAGAGCTTTCTCGCATTTTTTCACGCAAGATAAGCTCTTTTTTACTAAATTTTAAATAACTTTTTAGCATTTTCTGCCGTAATTTGGGCTACTTCTTGTGGTGTTACCCCTTTAATCTCAGCGATTTTCTCTACGACATGTTCCAAATATGAAGAATCATTTCTTCTACCTCTATGTGGAACAGGTGTCAAGTAAGGTGCATCCGTCTCAATTAAGATCATTTCTAAAGGAATTGATTCTACGACTTCTACAGTTTTTCTAGCATTTTTGAATGTAATTGCTCCGCCTATTCCGATATATAAACCACGTTTAATATATTCTTTTGCAAGTTCTTTGCTACCTGAGAAACAATGAATTACACCTTCCGTGATCCCATGCGCTTTCAACAAGTCAAAGGTTTCTTGACAAGCATCTCTACTATGAATAATCACAGGAAGTTTGACTTCTTTTGCAAGTTCAAGTTGTTTTTCAAACCAATTCTTTTGTAGTTCCCTAGGTGATAAGTCATAATAATAATCTAAACCTATTTCACCAATAGCTACCACTTTATCCTTATGACTAAGTGCTCTTAGTTCATTCAAATCTTGTATCGTCATATCTTCTACATCATGAGGATGGACACCTACAGATGCATATATATAATCATATTGCTGTGCAAGTTCGATACCGCGCCTAGAAGATGACATATTGGCACCTGCATTAACGACATAAACTACACCTTTTGAAACAAGTCCCTCTAAAAGCACTTCACGGTCCTCATCAAATCGCTCATCATCATAATGTGCATGTGAATCAAAATACATTATTCAATACCTACTACATCATATCCCGCTTCATCAATCGCTTCCTTTACAGCATCTTGTGAAACACTTCCGTCAATATGAGCAGTTCCTTCTTGTAAATTCACGTCTACTTTAACAACACCATCTAATGCTTCAAGCGCTTCTTTAACATGGCCACTACAATGACCACAGCTCATTCCTTCAATTTTTACAATCATTTCTATTCCTCCTCTTATGTGTTTTTCTCTATTCATTATACCCAATTCTAATTGTTATACAACTAGACTGCTGTTTTCTTTTCCTCATCTAACTGTTGAAAATAAGTTGCTTCATAATCTCCGTAACACTGCTCAACGATAAACTTTTCAAACTCTAGCCAGTTATTAATGCGACTATGCTCACTCCTATCACCAATATTGTGTGGTCTATTAAATATAATAGGAATTCCACCATGTTCAGCAAATGCATTAATATTATGCATACCATCATCAAGTAAAAAATCCCCTTTAACCATATACTTTGAGGAACAAATAATGATGTGGTTTAAAGGAAAGAAAGGGAGATACTCCTTAATCCATTCATATTTTGCTTCAACGGATGCTGGATGGGCTGCTGTCACAATAAATATCTCGAAGAGTCCACTTTTATAGAGTCTTTCAAAAACCGCCAATGCATGAGGTACTGGTTCAAGTTTTCTAAACAACTCGGGCTCATACATAATATCAAAGATTTGGTCTCCAAATACTTTTTCTAAATCCCAACAATTGCAATCTTCTGGTTTAAACGCTGTCTGATGGATTTCATTGAATGTATAGGTCACTGTTTTCATATATTCAGCTAATACATCATCTTGATCGATTAATAAAACAGGTTTTTGATTTATCATGTTTCCACCACCTTCTTTAATACATTATCATAGCTACTTTTATTTTATTTGTCCATGGCCTATGGGGTTTAATATCATATTATGACAAAAACTCCAATGATGTTATCATTGGAGTTTTTTAATTTGCTGTTTTATTTGTAGCATCTCTTCTTCGATATGTTGCCTCTTTTTTGCTATATCGGCTTCATTGCGGTTATATGCTGTTAATTGTGTTGGTTTTTCTAATACTGCTAATTTGCTGTAACAGATCCTCAGTTGATCCTTTAATTGTTCTTTATCTTGATGTTCGTATGCCATTACAGCCCTTACCTCCTTTTAAAAAGAATCCATTAATACTACACGTCCTCTTTTTTCCTTAAAGTATCCCTTAAGTGTCCCTTCATGTTCTACTTCATCCAATGTCCTAAACCCAATAAGCACTTGTGCCAATTGTCTAATGTTGATCGTTAGATCTGGTTTGGTTACTGTTTCTTCTATATTAATAAGGTTTTGTGCCACTTGCACAGAGAAAGTCTTATTATTCCATTCACACACTTCATCCATTACTTTAATAGAGAAACTTCCTTTTCCTTCGTAATTATAAGCTTTAAGTGCTTCTTGAACATTAACCACCCTGAGCATCATACCAGTATTTTTATGACATCCCCATCTTGGATTACTCCAATAATCTAGAAGGTCGATATACTCAGGTGTCATAAACTCTACATTACCAACCTGCCCACAATGCCCATAAATGTAACTAAACATTGTTTTTAATGCTTGTACATCTTCATTCTGAATTTCACATACTTTAAATAAATCTTGCCCTTGATAAATTTCATAGAGCATATAGCCTACTACATGTTGCTCTAAATCTCTCACTATTATTCCATATGGTGCAGTTTGTAGACGTGCCTGCCAGTTCCAATCCTCCCTTAAACCAACCCCATTGATTGACTGAATGTGCTCTTCATAAAATACTTTAAGTTCCTCCATATTACTTGCATCAACGAGCTCTACCTTATAATTACTTTTAAAGCCTGCAAGTTCACTCATAGGTACGTTATAGATCAAATGATTATAACTCCATTTCCATCCTAATTTCTCATAAAAAGCATATGAAAAGGGTGCTAATGCAGAAAATACAGCGCCATGTTCATACATTTGTTTCAAACCTTCCTTAATTAACGCACTGCACCACCCTCCATTTCTATACACAGGAGAGGTGGCTACACCACCAAGTCCATCCATAGCTACTGCCTTACCATCTATCATGATCTGACGATGTGAAATCATAATCGCACTAGCAAGTGTGTCCCCATCCCAATTGCCCATGATCATACCCACATCAGGTGTATAGTTCTCCCAGTCTGCCTCAAACGGTGCAGGTCCACACCCACGAAAGCTATATCCTACTAAACGGATAAAGGCTTCTCTCTGCACAAGATTATCTTTCTCTAACTGTTTAATCACCATATTTATACCCCCAACACGTATTTTATTACATTTTACTATATTTTTTTATAATTATCCAATAGTCCAGGCAACACTTCCATTATTTTGAAATACTATTAATATATAACAGTGTATAAAGGAGTTGTTTCTCATGTCAGCTTTTCCAAGCATAGGACAATATGTTCCTACTCTCACAGGCTTAAGTCCTCAAGGTGTTACCTCCCTAGCTGACTGTCAGGATAAATGGGTTATCACTTATAATAATCCTTCGTTCAGATCCTCACAGGTTCCTCAATTTTTTAGAAGTTATTCGGAGTTCAAAAATCGTGATATAGAAATTATGCGTACAACCGCATCTGATTCAGCCCCTAGTGTTTCCATCATCAGCCCTGATCAAGTATTACGTGCCAAATTCTATATGCAACCCAACAAGCCCCTCACTCACGATTATCTCATTCGCTTTATTGATCGGCTCAAAGATGACTACCGCCCCGAAATTCATTCATTACCTAATCAAGGTTACAATCCTGCATGTCCTGATATTGACAAAATAGTAGGTGAATACGTATTGGGTTCTCCCGAAAATGTAGATCCTTACTTATTAGACTTTGTGATTTATGCCTTTGCACTTATTAACCCCGATGGTACATTATACGTTTATTCTGAAAAACAACTTCAAGAACTTGCTGATCTGAGATACTCTAACCCAGACCTTAAAGTGATCATGGCTATTGGCGGCTGGGCTGCTGATGGTTTTTCAGACGCTGCATTGACACCTGCTTCTCGCTACCGTTTTGCAAGAGAAGCAAAACGTTGGGTAGACGAATACAATCTAGATGGTATTGATATTGACTGGGAATATCCAGGTAGTAGTGCTTCTGGCATCAAATCTCGTAAAGAAGATCGCGAGAACTTCACATTACTTCTTCAGGCACTTCGTGATGTATTAGGTCCAACAGCTTGGCTGAGTGTTGCAGGTTCAGGCGATGCTTCTTATATCCGAAATGTTGATATCGCCGGCATTGCTGAGTATATTGATTACTTTAACCTTATGTCTTATGACTTTACTTCTGGGCAAACTGGTGTTAATGCCGAACGTCACCAATCTAATTTATATCCATCTCCATTGGCATTAAACAATACAAGCGTAAGTGGTTATGTAAACAATCTTGTAGAGGCTGGTATGCCTCCAGAAAAAATCTTGATGGGACTTCCTCTTTACGGGCGTGGTGGGAACATTACCAAAACATTTGATGAAATCCGTAAGAATTATTTGAACAAAAAAGGTTATAAGGTTAAATGGGATAATGTTGCCAAAGCACCTTATATCATTTATCCATCTGGTGATTATTTCTTAGGTTATGATAATCCACTTTCTATCTATTTTAAAGGACAGTATGTCATTGATAACTGTCTAGGCGGTATGTTTACATGGCATAGTAATATGGATAAAGGTAACATCCTATCCAATGCAATGGCTGAAGCTATCAATGATCCTGAAAAACTTGAAGAAACACTTTCCAAAGCTTATTATGGAAAATAAAATCAAAAAGGTTATAGGCATATGCCTATAACCTTTTTGATTTTATTTAGCTACATTTCCTGAGATATTTAGTACATCCCAAGTTCTTGCAAATGGTGGTGCATAGCACAGATCCAACATACCTAGTTGCATGGTTGTGAGCCGTGCATAAACCGCAGTTGCAATGACATTTACACGTTGAACAGCATCTTTTTTCCCTACTACTTGACCACCTAAGAGTACCTTAGTTTCTTGATCATAGATGAGTTTAACATAGATTTTTGTTTGTCCTGGATAGTAACCTGTCTGATTCATATCTGTTACAAAAGATACCCCGTATGCAATACCCATTCTCTTGGCATCTCCTTCTGTAATTCCCGTTGTACCTGCTTCCATATCTAACACTTTGATACAGCTTGATCCAAGGGTTGGTTGATACACTGTATCCATACCACCTAAATTTTCCCCGACTATTCTACCTAGTTTATTTGCACTTGTTGCAAGTGGGATATAAGCTCCTTTTCCTTTGATCATGTGAGGAGCTGCTACACAGTCACCTGCTGCATAGACATCTCTTATCGAAGTAAGTCCATGTTCATCTACTTGCAACGCACCGTTTGGCAACATAGCAATAGTACTTTCTTCCAAGAAATTTGTATTCGGTTTCACCCCTACAGCAACTACTACAAGATCTGCCTCATAAAGTGTCTCTCCAGCAACTACTGCCTCTACTTGTTCTGTACCTTGTAATGCAGTAACTGTTGTATTTAAATAAAGTGATACACCATGCTGACGTATTTCATCTTCAAGAAGATCCGTCATTTCCTTATCAAATGGATTATTGAGTATACGTTCTTCTCTTTGGAATACAGCTACTTCTTTTCCATATTGTAGTGCCGCTTCTACAACTTCTAGTCCAATAAATCCAGCGCCAATAATGGCTACCTTTTTGATTTCTGGCTTTTTCATTGCCTCTTTGAGCGCAATGCCATCTTCCATACTATGAAGTGTAAACACATTTTTAAGCTTAAGATTTTGAATTGGCGGCATGATTGGACTTGCCCCTGTTGCAATCATAAGACGATCATAGTGATCCTGTGTCTCTACACCACTTTCAAGGTTCATAACTGTCACTGTTTTGGCCTCAAAATCTACTGCTTTCACTTCACATTTTGTGTAAACATTGATTCCTGATTCGATCGTCTTCTCTTTAGTTCTTGCTATCATTTGATTTGTATCATCAAAGAAGTTCCCTACATAATAAGGTAACCCACATGCACCAAAAGAAACATAGCTTCTCTTTTCATAAACGATAATTTCCGCATCTTTGTCTACTCTGCGTAATTTTGCTGCTGCGCTCATCCCTGCTGCTGTACCACCAATAATTAAAATACGCATTTTTATTCCTTCTTTCTTCAGTCATTCTAATCCGTTTTATTTACCAATCATCATATTAAGAATCTCAATATCTGTTTGTTTCATACCTTCTTTACCAAGTCGTCCAATACAACCTATAGTCTGCTCAACACAACCTTTTACAAGACCTGTCTCTGCTTCATAAACTCTGCCATTCATAGCCAGGTGATGTGCCAGAATTGCTGCATCCAAACTTGAGGCAATTTTTGCTCCACAAGAAGGTTTTGCACCATCACACACAATACCTGCTACATTGGCCAATGTATTGATAATCGTATTTCTAATTTGTTCAAGTGTCCCATCTTCAATATAAGTAATGGCTGCACCACTTGAGCAAGATGCACTTACCACCCCACAAAAGGCAGATAATCTGCCAATCCATGTTTTCTGATGAATTGTAATTAAGTTTGCAAATACAAGTGCACGGTAAAGCTTCTCATCACTCACACCTTTTTCTCTTGCATAAACAATAGTAGGAATAGAAGATGCCATACCCTGATTGCCACTTCCAGAATTAGTCACTACAGGTAAAATACACCCACTCATACGTGCCTCTGATCCAGCTGCCGTATAGGCACGTACCTTCGTGAATATATCATCTGGATAAGTTTCAAGCATCACTTTACCTATCCCTAGCCCATATTTTCCTGTTAATCCTTCTTCTGCAATTGCCATATTACATGCAATTTGCTTATCTAGTAAAGCTTTAATATCTTCAATTTTAACTGTGTCTGCAAACTCTTTGATATCTTTTACACTTAGTATTGTACGGTCTACAAATACACCTAGATATTTACCGTCCTCATCTGATTGTTCAAAAAGCACTTCATTGTTTTTGGTGATTTTTACAATATTACTATGACTACTCTTGATTTCAACTTGAACGTATTCTTCCCCAGCAAACACAGTCACAATAAGATGTAGTGGTGTTGGACTTACCAAAAGTTCAACTTTACAGTAGTTTTCATCTTTGATGAGTTCGTGTGTTCTTTGAATCGCCCCTTCAGCTACGACATTCAATACTTCTAATCCTTTAGATGCATCGCCTCCGATAGCTCCTAAGATCGCACTCGCTTCAATCCCTCTCAAATTACCTGAGTTAGGAATCGTAACACTCTTAACATTCTTGATGATATTCCCACTACACTGAGCTACAATATGTGTTGGTTCAACCCCTAATAACTCTTTTGCCCGAGCTGCTGCAAAAGCAATTGCAATAGGTTCTGTACACCCCATTGCAGAAACAAGTTCCTCTTTCAAAATCTGCAAGTATTCTTCATAGTATTTAAACATGCCAAATCTCCCTCTTTTCTTCAAGTGCTTATTTTTCAGCTTCTGTCTCTGTACTTCCTGCATCCATATCTTTATAAATATCCATATCTATTTGTCCAAGTGTCTTATCTACAATCATTGCATTTGTAAGTGCACCTGTTACATTAAGCAGCGTTCTTCCCATATCAATGATCGGATCAATTGCTAATACAGGACTTACTAGTGGGAAAAGTCCTGCCATACCAACACCAGATAAAGCTACTGATGCCGCCATTGTTGCCGTTCCTGGAATACCAGCGATTCCTAATGAGCCAATCGCCACTACAATAATAGACATACCTATAAAGGTTGCATCAATAGGCATCCCCGTAACATTAGCAACGAACACAAGTAATAGCGCTGGGAATACCCCCGCACATCCTTGCATTCCTGCAGTTGTTCCAAATCCAGCTACAAAGCTTGCTGTTCCATCATTTACACCCATCTTATCTGTCAGTGTTTTGATTGTATATGGAAGTGTCCCTACACTTGAACGTGAAGTAAACGCAAGTACCATTACTGAAATTGCTTTTTTAATATAGATCATTGGGTTATACCCAAAGAGCATAAGTGCGATCAATTGAATCACAAACATAATAGCTACTGCTACATATAGAGCAATAATAAAGATTCCTACATCCAAAATACTCGCCATTCCTCTTTGTGCAATTGTGTTTGCCAAAAGGGGAATCACTGCATATGGCATATATTTGATGATTGTCATCGCTATACTCATAATAATCTTTTGAAGCGCATTAATCAAATCAAAGAAAGGTTTGACTACATCAAAATATTTTTTCTTCATACGATTTGCACCCATCCCGAAGAATACAGAGATAATAACAAGTGCAATAATGTTTACATCTACCATAGCTTGTGCTGGATTCGCTGGTAGTAATCCTCTTAAAGTCTGAACAACTGTTTTCACTTCTTTAATTTCATAGGTACCGCCTTCAACACTCATCCCTGAACCAACATTAAAGACCATTCCTACAACGAGTCCAACAATAACTGAGATCACAACCATCGCCATTGTTACTACAATTGTATTCTTTGTGAGCTTACCAATGTTAGCGCCTTCCTTCATATTAATAATGACATGAATGATTGATACCATAACGAGTGGTACCACTAACATTCTTATCAGATCTATAAATCCATTTCCAAACAGACCATACCAAGTGGTTGTCTCAGAAATAAACGTAATTTCCATTGGATTGTTAGAAAAACCAGATACAAACTGTAATAATACACCCAGTAGAAGACCTAACCCCGTACCAATCAACATACGTTTAGAGAAATCTACTCTCTTCTTTTGAAACTTGTTCATCACAATAAATAGGACAAACAGTAGACCAATAAATAAAACCGTTCTTACATCACTTACTAGTAAAAAGTCTTTAAAAAATACATTATCCATTTCTAGTCTCCTTTTCTTGCCTCATTCTAGCTTGTTTAAATGTGCAATAATTATTTTAACATAATAATTATTATCATTCTACCTTCAGTTAGTTTTTTCTATAAAAACAACAGTCTACCCCTTCTTTTTGTGCTCTTTGTACAATAATAATTATACTTCTAAATCGTTTTAATTACTAATGCTAATACATACCAATTTTAGTATGCGCATTCTCTAGCAACTAACCTACAGCTTATTTAAACAAAAAAAGAGCCTATTGCGTTCACTCAATAGGCTCTTCCCTCATTATTTTACAATTGCACCACTTACCATCTCACCAAGTGGACCTACAGCAACTAAATTACCCTCATCGTCTGATGCACAAAGCACCATACCTTCAGACATAATCCCACGAAGCTTCACTGGTTTAAGGTTTGTCACAACAACTACCTTTTTACCTACAAATTGTTCTGGCTCATAGTATTTTGCAATACCTGAAACAATCTGTCTTACTTCTTCACCAATCTTGATTTGAGATACAAGAAGCTTGTCAGCCTTTGGCACACGATCACATGCAATGACTTCACCAATTTTAAGCTCTACTTTAGCAAAATCATCAATAGTGATATATTCTACTTCTTTTATTTCTTCTTTTGGTGCTTCGACTTTTTTCTCTACTTTTGCATCTGCTGGCTTTGTTGCAGCCTCAAGTTCAGCAAGTTCTTTTTCTTTATCAATACGAGGGAACATATTGATTCCTTTTTTAGCATGAACATCTTGTTGAAGTGTTCCCCATGTATGAATCGTATCCCAAGCAGTTACATCCCCTCTAGTGATACCGATTTGCTCCCAGATTTTCTCTGGTGTACATGGCATGAATGGTTCGATCATAATACTTACAATTCTTAAACCTTCTGCTAATGTATAAAGTACACCTGCAAGTTTTGCTTTAGATGCTTCATCTTTCGCAAGTACCCAAGGCATTGTTTCATCAATGTATTTGTTAAATCTTCTAATCATTACCCAAATGTTTTCTAAAGCATTGTTAAAGAAGAGTTTTTCCATGTTTTCTTCAAACTTAGCAATGTTCTCTGCTACAATTGTTTGTACTTGTGCATCAAACTCATTTCCTTCATGCTCTACTTGAAGAACACCACCATCGAAGTATTTTTCGATCATCGCAACTGTTCTTGATGTTAAGTTACCAAGGTCATTTGCTAAGTCAGAGTTGATTCTTGAGATCAGTGCTTCATTTGTAAAGTTACCATCTTGTCCGAAAGCGATTTCTCTTAATAAGAAGTAACGGATCGCATCGCTGCCGTATCTACCTACAAGTACACTTGGGTCAACTACGTTACCTTTTGATTTACTCATCTTTCCACCATCGATTACTAACCAACCATGGCCAAATACTTGCTTTGGAAGTGGCAGATCAAGTGCCATTAAGATTGCAGGCCAGATAATTGTATGGAAACGAATGATCTCCTTACCTACTAAATGTACATCTGCTGGCCAAAACTTCTTGTAAAGTTCTTCGTTATCACTTGAATAACCAAGTGCAGAGATATAGTTTGATAATGCATCAATCCATACGTATACGACGTGTCCTGGATCAAACTCAACTGGTACGCCCCATGTAAATGATGTACGAGATACACATAAATCTTCAAGACCTGGTCTTAAGAAGTTGTTAAGCATCTCATTTTGTCTTGTTTGTGGTTGAATAAACTCTGGATTTTCTTCAATATGCTTGATAATACGATCTTGGTATTTTGAAAGCCTGAAGAAGTAAGACTCTTCTTTTACTGGCTCAACTGCTCTACCACAGTCTGGGCATTTGCCATCTACAAGTTGATGATCTGTAAAGAATGTCTCACAAGGTGTACAGTACTTACCTTCGTATTCACTCTTATAAATGTCACCTTTTTCATATAAGGCTTTGAAGATTTTTTGAACTGTTGCTTTGTGTTCATCGTCTGTTGTACGAATGAATTTATCATAGCTAATGTCCATTGTATTCCAAAGATCTTTGATCCAATCTACGATGTTGTCTACGAATTGCTTTGGTGTTACATTCTCTTCTGCAGCACGTCTTTCAATTTTTTGACCATGCTCATCTGTCCCTGTTAAGAACATGACATCATAGCCACGTAATCTTTTATATCTTGCCATTGCATCTGCTGCCACAGTTGTATAAGAATGTCCTATATGCAACTTGTTACTTGGGTAATAAATTGGTGTCGTAATATAATACGTTGGTTTACTCATCTTTCTATATCCTCCTATAATTATGGATTGTTCGTCCTTAGTCTACATCTATTATAGATTTATTTGGTATTCTTTACAACCTTGTAGCATCAATCTTTTGTCCTACTTACTATTATTCCTTAATATCAAAAATCTTACACGTTAAAAGCCCGACTTTTATGCTATACTAAGGGTAATTTATAAGCAAAGGAGCATTTGAAAATGGGACTCTTTGGTGGCAATAAAACTGACAATACTGCAAAATTTGAATCGTATCTTATAGAAGGTGAAAAAGTGGAAGCTATTTATCGCCTTATAATCGATGAAATGTGTTTTACCAACAAACGTATTATTTTTGTAAATAAAGAGGCACTTTCAACTAAAAAAGCAATTGTCCATCTCCCTTATAGCTCTATTTACCACTTCTCTGTAGAAAAAGGTGGCGTATTAGAACTAGATAATGAGATCACACTCTATACTAAAGGTGGCGAATTCGAAATGGAATTTTCAAAAGGCACTAATATACTAGAAGTTGAAAAACTTCTAGCCCGATATATCTGTAAATAATTAAGCCTCCCAGTGGAGGCTCTTTTTTATAATATTTTTAACTAAATTTTCTTAATTTATATAATATATTTTGTATAATTGCTTTTTATAAGTTTATGCATTTTTCTATATTTTATATTATTTTTTGTTATTTTCTTGACTTTTCTCTTTATCAATTAGATAATTATACTTGGGATAAGATTTTTTTACTTATTCGGCAAATTCCATTACTGTGGTTATATAAGGAGGAAGTGTTTATGGCAACAAAAGCAAGATTTTCTAGAAATGAAATCGGTGCAAGTAATCCTATCTTCAATCAAATCCGCACAACAATTGAAACTGCTTTTTATGGTAATAATGTTACGCCTGTAACTTCTTTAAAAGAAGCTTATAAATTAGCAAAAAATGCACCTGGTACAGTAGTAACTGACGTTCCAGTTTACAAACCAGAACTTTTAGGTCTTGATGAAGACACTAAAATCTTACTTTTCAATGATGGTGCTGTAAGTGGTCGTGCTGCTGCTGCACGTAAAATCATGGGAGAACCTGGTGTAGATCAAGGTGAATATGCTCTTAAAATTGGTGAAGCAATCTACCAAGCACGTACAAAGAAACTTTACCATGCACAAGCAATCGTTGGACTTGATAAAGATTTCTCTGTTAAAGCACACCTTTGTATTCCTGAAACACAAGAAAACATTATGTATTCTTGGTTATTGAACTTCCAAGCAATCAATGAAGAGATTTCTGCAATGTATGCAGATTCAAAAGAGATTCCTAACGAAGGTGATATCTACATATTCTCTGATCCAAGCTGGTCTCATCCAGATCATCCAATGGGCCTTACATTCTTTGATCCTGAGCATAACTGCGCTGCCATCCTAGGTATGAGATACTTTGGAGAACATAAAAAAGGTACATTAACACTTGCTTGGGCTTTAGCAAACCGTCATGGTTATGCTTCATGCCACGGCGGACAAAAACGTTATAACTTAGAAAATGGTAAAGCATTCGTTGCAGGGGTATTTGGTCTTTCTGGTTCAGGAAAATCAACGATTACTCATGCACGTCATAATAACAAATACGATATCACAGTACTTCATGATGATGCTTTTGTCATCTCAACAGAAGATAGTTCATCAGTAGCACTTGAGCCAGCTTACTTCGATAAAACTCAAGACTATCCACTTACCTGTGATGATAATAAATACCTACTTACTATGCAAAACAATGGGGCAACAATCGATGAAGATGGCAAAATTGTTCCTGTTACTGAAGACATCAGAAATGGTAACGGTCGCGCTGTTAAATCAATCCTTTGGTCACCAAACCGCGTCAATAAATTTGATGAACCAGTAAATGCAATCTTCTGGTTAATGAAAGATCCTACACTTCCACCAGTTCTTAAATTAAGTGGTGCTGAACTTGCTTCTGTTATGGGTGCAACTCTTGCTACAAAACGTACTTCAGCAGAGCGTCTTGCTCCAGGCGTTGATCCTAACGCACTTGTTGTAGAACCATATGCTAATCCATTTAGAACCTATCCTTTAGCAGATGACTATACTAAGTTCAAAGCACTTGTTGCTGATAGAAATGTAGATTGTTACATCTTAAATACAGGTGATTTTATGGGCAAAAAGGTAACACCAGCTGTTACACTTGGTACACTTGAATCAATCGTAGAAGGTAGAACAGAGTTCAAACAATGGGGACCTTTCTCTGATATCGAAATCATGGATATCGATGGGTATGTTCCTGATTTATCAAATGCTGAATACGTTGAGCAACTTCAAAAACGTATGCAAGATCGTGTAGATTTCATTAAGTCTCGTGAAACATTCAAAGGTGGCTTTGACCAGCTTCCTACAGATGCTTTAGAAGCTTTAGAAAAAGTAGTTGTAGAAGCACACAACGCATAGAAAACAAAAAGGGAGTGTCCTTGAGACATTCCCTTTATTTTTTATGTTCATCTATAGGTTTGATTTTTTCATCTATAATTTTTTCAGCTAACTTTTTGAGGTATACTGCTTGTTCAATAAGTTCTAATACCAAGAGTATACTACTCATGCTTTCATCTACAATATTATTTTGTTCTAATGTTGCATTGATGTCATCAATGCGTCTATCAACATCTACCTTAAAACATTCTAATTCTGTCTCTTTACATAATAAATAACTCTGATAAATACAAGTTAACTTATGTGAATCGATTTGGTCTGATTCTTTTAAGACTTCAAATACATCTTTTATATCACTTATGCTAAGAATATTCTTGAGTTGATAGAGCATAATCATCAAGATAATATGATCTTTGGTATACTTCTTTTTATGTGCAGGCATTAACACCTTATCTTTTGTATAGTTATTAATCATTGTTTTTGTTAAGAGCTTGTCCTCATCATACCTTTTTGTATGAGATAACTTACTTTCAAACAAAGTAATGAGTTGATCCATATAAAGGTCCAAATCGGGAATATCGCCAATTTCTATATTATTTCTAAGACCTAATTCTTCTACTTTATCTTGTAACCACTGCTTCTCCACGTTTGCCCTGCCTCCTCATATTCTTATCTGTCCTTATCATACACTACCTAATCCATATATTTCAACCTATTTTATATAAATAACTATATTGACTATTATCCTCTCATCATGATATAGTATATTTATATCAATAAGTAGTTATAATAACTACATAAGTTGACAAGGAGATGATTGATTTGAAAAGTTATGTGAGAGAACCTATTAATGCTTTTACCCATCTTACAGGTGCTGTTATTTCTCTGATTGGCACAGTACTTATCCTTCTATTAGGCAAACAAGGAGAACCCTTGTCTGCACCAGCCTGGATTTCCATGATTATTTTTGGGCTTAGTCTTGTACTTCTTTATACAACAAGTGGTATTTATCATCTTGTTCAAACAACTGATCATATATTACTGAAGCTCAAAAAGCTTGATCATTCAATGATTTTTATTTTAATTGCTGGTTCTTATACACCATTTTGCCTACTCAGTTTAGAAGGTGTGTGGAAATGGAGCATTATTACAGTTGTATGGTCATTAGCAATTATCGGTATATTTCTTAAAATGTTCTGGATTAATATGCCAAGATGGCTTTCTACTGGTCTTTATATTGGAATGGGATGGATTGCAATCTTTGCACTCAAGCCACTATATGACTCTCTTTCCTTAGGCGGCTTTGTATGGCTTGTATTAGGTGGTGTCATGTACACTATTGGCGGAGTGATCTATGGTCTCAAGAAACCAAACATCTCAGAATCCTTTGGATTTCACGAGATTTTTCACATCTTCGTCATGTTAGGTAGTGCTTGCCACTACTGGGCTATTTTCCAATACGTTCTCTAATAATACTCATACAACTTTTCTATATTATAAAAGCGACTTCCATAAGAAGTCGCTTTTTTGATATCTTAATATTCTTTTCCTGCAAGAGACTTATAAGTATTTGCATAGGTTGTTTGCATATAAGGAATAAGCCAGAAGTATCCTATTCCAAACGTAAGTACGGCCAATATTACCCACCCCATAAAAGATAAGCCTAATACAAACAAATCCCATTTATGTCCATATGTGATCCGCTTACTTTCATTAAAAGCCTCTCTAATACCCATGTTAGGATTGTCTGCAAGAATATAAAACGCCATTGAATAACTTAATCCCTTTATAATCCCAGGGATAATTAAAAGAAGTGCCCATAACCATGTCCATAATATTGTCCAAAAATACAGCCCTATTGCCTTTCCGTAGTTTAGGAATCCACTCCATGTATCATCAATATTAAGCTGTTCCATACGAGATGCCTTTAAAGCAATAATTGCATAAGTTAAAACACATGGCGGTACTATCAAGATTGTCCCAATCCAACCTATCGTTGGAATACACTCAATTATAATGAGAACAACCATCATAAGCAAATAAAGACCGCCTGTAATCACCCATCTTCCTTTGAGCTGATTCTTACTTTGTTCTTTTAACATTGCTCTGTTAATCATTATCCTTCCTCCCCTTCAAAATAGCTAGTCAATAATTTAAACAAATAATTGCCTTTGCCTATACTATGAAGGTCTTCTGATAATTAGAACGTGCTTTTTATACTACCTCATGCATGATAAATTTTTGCAAATAAAAAAGCCTATAGATTACTCTATAGACTTAATATACGTAAAATTATTTACGAGTTACGTTAGCAGCTTGTGGTCCTCTGTTTCCTTCAACGATGTCGAATTCAACTGATTGACCTTCTTCTAAAGTTTTGAATCCTTCAGATTGGATTGCTGAGAAATGTACGAATACGTCATCTCCATTTTCTCTTTCGATGAAACCAAAACCTTTTTCTGCGTTAAACCATTTAACTTTTCCTAACATTGATAGGCCTCCTTAAAACAAAAAAATTATCTTGCTAAAACACGGATACTTTCAACGCTTTCGGTCCGTACCGGTTATACCAAGGGGCCTACATTCGTATCTAATTCCAATATTTTAACTTTCATTGTGATAATATCATAAATCAAGTGACTTCGCAAGTGTATTTATCCTATTTGTCTGTTTAATTTTTATTAATTTAGAATATAATATTAATTGATTTTGATAGATATTACCTAAGTTTGAATTCCTCTACAGTTTCTCTAATTGGGATACCAAGCTCATTTACATCGAATAGATAAAGTGTTTCATTCCCTACAAAAAAGCGCAAATAAATTTTTTCTACTTTTCCATCTTTAGATCTAGAAATTAATAATTTATTCGGTGAGATCACTTTGTACTGCTGATAGTCATATAAATCTTTTAATAAATTATTTTCAAGATGTCCATTATCAAACTTCATATGTGTATTATGTTCGGACAGCCACTCCCCTTGCAATAATAACTCTGCTTCTTCATTAGATTTGGGAAGCATTACATTCTCAAAATATGTGGTATATCCTATCTGAATCTCTTCAACTTTATTGTTTTTAATCCGATAAATAATATAGTCGGATGCTACCCCAAAAAGCTTTTCTTTTCCTTTTAATATCAATACATAATTGGGATAGGTTTCTACCCAATCACTAGGGTATACTTTCAGTATTTTCTCCATGGGATCTCCCACTCTAATACTATCAATAGCTATATTAGTACCTCTAAGGAAAACATCTGTTACAATACCCTCTTGATTCTGAATCACTTTGATTTCTTTTTTACTGAGGAGTTTTTTTGAAGCTTCCTCTACATGCTTAAATGATTCCCCTAACCAGTCTTTTGGTCTGGATTCACTTAACTGATCCGTTCCTAAGATTATATAGGCTTGTACAACTATTGCGATTAATACGCCACAAATCCATTTTTTCTTTTGCACAGCTATCCCCCCTAATAATATGTATGGATTGTACCATATTTTACCATTAATTACAATAAGTTGTGATTTTTGTAATCAATTCAAATTAATCATTTTATAAGGAGACTTTATAATGCACAAGATTTTCAACAAGTTTTTAGCACGTCTACGCTTTCAGGCCAAAACATTCAAAGCTTTTCATCGTCTTTCACGTGAATCCAAACTCAGTCACCAACTTACATTACTTTTTTTAAGTCTAAGTCTTATTCCACTTTTATGCATATGCCTTTTTATTAACTTTCAGGTAAAAGATGCTATGGAAAATACAATTAGTAGCTACTCCTCAAGAATTGTAGATCAATTCCAATACAATATGGAACAATCCATTAGCAACATTAATGCTGTTTCCCAAAAACTAGTTAACTATGATAAGCTCAGACGCTACGCTAAAAATTATAATATTATATCTGAAGTAGATCGCCTTTCTATAAGTAATGAGATTGAAAAAGAAGTTTCTAAGCTATTATTAACCAATCAATTTATTGATGGATTCTTTGTTATTCAGGATAACCAAATTATCCATCAATCTAAAAATGCAGGTAATACAAAAGTCTTAGAGGCCTATATGACTACGAGTTTCCAAGATACACCTTTCTATGAACAAACATTTAAAGATCGTAGTCGCAGTACATGGTTTTATCTCTCTAATGAATCCCTTGGATTACCTATAGATTCTACAAAGGGTGAGGCCAGTGTCGTAGTTGCAAGACCTCTTTTTATTCAAGATAATGAGCCAAATACAATTATTTTATTTAAACTCAAACAATCCTTCTATGATACGATTATCTCATTAGCAAGTATTGATACTGAAATCCCGCTCATACTCTTTGATAAAAATAAACAGATTATGCTCTCAAATGATTCCAAACTTATAGGTCAATCTGTTCCTTCAGAAATTGTTAAACAATTAGAAGTACTTGCTTCAGCTACAGTTTCCAAAACAAATGTACCTACACAAAGAAGCCTACTTACATTATGTGATTTGAGCAATGGCTGGACATTAGCCGTTGATGCACCTTATTCAGTTCTCTTGAGTACACTTTCTAGTGCATGGATTGAAATTATGATATTAGTATGTTTATTTACTATAATTATCATTGTCTTAAGTTTACTTGTAACAACACGTATCACCAAATCCATTAAAGGTCTTGCACACTTTATGACACGTGTTGAACATGGAGAACTTGACTTACAAGATAAGCTAGCAACTGATATTCATATCACCAACCATGAAACGCGTTCGTTAGTAGAAGGATTTAGCAAGATGCTTCATACCCTAAGTGGTATTATTACAAATTCAAAATCTGTTACTTTAGAAGTAGAAAAGGAAACCTCTGCACTTCAAGAAGTTGCTCATTCTACAGCAAGTATCTCTCAAGAGATTGAAATTGCTATTGATAGCATCGCAAAGGGTGCTACCCAACAGGCTGTAGAAGTAGAACAATCCGTATCTCTTATGGATAATCTCTCTGAAAATATCGGACAAGTTCAAGAGCTTATGTCACGTATTCAACATGTATCCAATAGTACTATGGCTCTTGGTAATGCTACAAAAGAACAATTAGAAATATTATCAAACCAATCACAAAGCACACTACTTATTACACAAAATGTATCAGGACATGTTCAAAGCCTTGGTGCAGAAGCTAATAATATCAAGCATGTTGTCGATCTCATTATCGCTATTAATAATCAAACAAATCTACTCTCGCTTAATGCAGCAATTGAAGCTGCACGGGCTGGTGAATCAGGCCGAGGTTTTGCAGTAGTCGCAGATGAAGTTCGTAAATTATCTACTCAAACACAAGATCTTATTGTAACGATTCAAGAGACAATCTCTAATATACTTGAAAAGAAAGAACTCACACTCAATGAGATGGATAAAGCAATTGATGTATTTAATAAACAATTACCTATTGTAAAAGATACTACAGAAACTTTTACAACTATCCATGATCAAATGGTCACTGTAGATGAAGAAATTTATGCTGCTACTGAATTCCTAAAAACCGTTGAAACGAATAAACATTCCGTGGCATCTAGTCTTACAGAAATTGCTGCAATTATTCAAGAAGCTGCCAGTGTCTCTGAAGAAGTATCTGCATCAAGTACAACACAGGCAGAATTTGCAAATCAACTTCTAAGCATGTCCACTAAATTAAGTGATCATATGGATCACTTAAAAGAATCTTATTCCACATTCAAATAACACCACACACTTTCTTACAGTAGCTAGAAGTACTACAAATAATATATGGATTCCTACAGTAGTAAACATAGAGAAAAACATGTTTACTATAAAATAAAAAAGCATTCCGATGACTTATAATCGGAATGCTTTTTATTTATTATATCTATTTATTAAATCAGTAAGATCCTCTATTTTTACATATAAAAAAACCTTTGCTAAGCAAAGGTTTTAGTGGAGGGAGAAGGATTCGAACCTTCGAAGGCGGTGCCAACAGATTTACAGTCTGCCCCCTTTGGCCACTCGGGAATCCCTCCATTTAATTTGGCAGCCACCTACTTTCCCGGTCCGTCTCCAGACAAGTATCATCGGCCGACTAGGTCTTAACCTGCGTGTTCGGTATGGGAACGGGTGTGTCCCCTAGTCGCATCGCCACCAAAATTGTTTGTATATAGTTGTTACTATATACCTTCAAAAACAAATACTGCAATGGTTTTAACCATTTAGGTCAAACCCTCGAACCGTTAGTATTGGTCAGCTACACATGTTACCATGCTTACACCTCCAACCTATCTACCTCGTAGTCTACAAGGGGTCTTA